>JAHFDQ010000428.1 GCA_023248915.1 Archangiaceae bacterium
TGGCCGACGGACTGCACGGTCCCGAGCGCCGCGTCGTCTCGGCAGACGTCCACCGTCGGCTGATCGGGCACCTGGCAGTTGGTGAGCGGATAGGTCCAGGTGTTGACGAGGGCGTACTCAGCTCCAAGCGTCAGGTGCCAGGGCAGCTCGGCCGAGGCCGACAGCACGTTGGCCAGGGCTAGGCTGGGGTTTGGGGTGCCGGTCGAGGCCGGACGGTAGGGGTCGACCTCGAGCCCGCCGACGACGACCTTGCCGCCCGATCCGGCGGGGCTCGGCACCGTTCGGGCGAAAAGGTACTTGGTTCCCCTCACTTCCCAACGCAGGTCGAGCCGGCCGAATTCGCGGTGCAAGCCCAACCCGAGCGACGGCGCCGCCCACAGGCTCGCAGCCTGTGACGCGGACGAGGTCGGCAGCACCAGCCGGGCGCCCGCGGCCATCTGCACGCCGATCTTCGGCACCGCGAGCACCTTGTCGTGCGCCGCGGCCAGCCGGAGATCGGAAACCACCGATCGCCGAAAGGCGCCGTCGATTCCGTTCGTGGGAGTGCCGGCGCCGTTCTGGGTGGCCTGAGTGAACAGCACCTGCTCGGGCGAGTCGCGTATTCTTTGGGGGCTGGGGTAGCCCGAGGACCGGTAGATGGGATCGTTGCCCGACAGCTCACCGTTCAGGTCGAAGTTCGCCGTGAGGATGAGCGGTTCGGCCCAGCTTTCCGCGAAGAAGCGCTTGCCGAGCGCGAACTTCGGGTCGAAGGTGACCGAGAGGACATTCTCGTAGGCGTCAGTCGCGGTGGTGAGACCGCTGGCCTCGGTGAAGGTCAGGTCGAGGTCGAAGCCGCGCAGCCGCTTGGGCTCGTCGGACGCCGTGACTTCAGCCGCGAAGCAGGGAGCGCCCAGGACGAGCAGGCCGGCGACCCATGCTCGCACCCCTCGTCCTGTCATCAGCGCCTCCTGCTACGGAAGGCGCGCTCGTAGTTCTTTGCCCCGGTGGAGTCAACCCGGCGGCCAGCGACACGGCGACAGAACCCCGCCGCTCACCCCGAGAGCCACGCCTCGCGCACCCCGAGCCGGTCGAGAGGTCTCGACTTCGCTCGACCCGAACGGCTGTCGGGAAGTGGGTCGTGATCAGATGGGCGCGGTGACGCCGCGCCGGTGCAGGTAGTCGAGCGCCGCCAGAGTGGCGGTCCCCTCGTGGCCGTCGCGTTCCGACGCTTTCGCCAGGGTGTCGTAGCTGACGTTGCCGAAGCCGTAGTGCTCGCCGAACTTCTTCACCACGTTGTCGCAGTCGTTGGCGTACTCGACCATCATGTCGACGTAGCCACCCACGAGCATCAGGCCCCGCAGCTTGTCGGTCTCGGTGAACTTGCCGTTGCGGTCGAGGCAGAGCTGCTTCTGCAGTTCGTACAGGACCGTCGAGGCGATCACCTCGCGGCTCTGGCCCGAGAGGTTCGAATTCACCGCCACCTGGTAGTAGGTTTCTCCGTCCTTGTGGCTCTTGGTGACGCGCACCGGTTCGTCGGTCGCGCCCGTGAACCACCCGGCCGAGAGGAATTTGTCGGACTGCCGCTTGGTCAGGGGAGCGGCGTGGTTCTCTTCCGCGAAGTAGTAGAACGCGGTGTTGGCGTAGCCCAGGGCGTGGTCGAGCTTCTCGCCCGGCAGGCTCTGCGGGTCGCCGGAAGTCGCCCTCGGCTTGAAGTCGACCTTGCCGCCGTTTCCCTTCGCTCGGGACGGGTCGAAGAACTTGTCGGCGCCGAGGGCGGTCAGATCGCCGAGGCCGTCGCGGTCGCCGTCGAGCGTGGCGAGCATGCGCGGATCATTCGGGAGCATGTAGTTGCTCTTCGGCTGAATCATGTCGCCGCCGTTCAGGCCCCGGTACAGCTGCCCGTAGGTGCCCCGCTTGGCGATCATGTCGTAGGTCTGCGAGAGCACTTCCTCGTCGTCGGGGCCGTAAGCGCTCGAGGCGGTGGACGTGAGGTGGGCGCCCGGGTACTTGGCCAGGAAGTCACCGGCGGTCTGCTTTCCCCGGCACGAGTAGGCCTGCACCAGCTTGGTGCCCTTCATCGCATTCGGCCCGGCGGCGATGGACGAGTCGGCGACGCCGCCAAGCTGCGCGTGGCCTGAGTAGACGATCATCTGCGTCTTCGGGTCGTCCATGTCGCGGTAGACGTTGGCGTACCCCTTTTCCAGGGTGACGTGGGCCTTGACGGGCGGGTTGGCGCCGGTCGGGTCGACGAGGTCCTTGGTCAGTTCGATGCGGGTGGCGGTCTGCGCGCCGACGGTGAAGCCGCGGCCGCGGTAGGCGGACAGTTCCTGCCGCCAGAAGTCGTCCATGACGTAGTGCTTGACGTTCAGGGTGGGGTGCGCGCCCGTGAACCACTCCTCGTACGGCGGCCGTTCGGGCAGCAGCTTTCCCCGCACCGTGGCCGCGGCGTCCAACTGGGGTCCCTCGAGCGACAGGTGGGTCGAGTCGAGGTTCACCAGCATCGACGCCTGGAGCCCAGAGACCTTTTCGCGGGTCATGGCGCCGGCATAGGTCGAGAGCGCTTTCTTGCGAACGTCGGCGCCGCCCACCTGCGCCAGGGACAACAGCGCCGTCGCCGCCGCCGACCGCGCCAGGGTGGCGTCGGAGGTCGGCTTGGCCGAACCCGTCGCAGCGAGCGCGGTGGTGAAGGTCGCGAGCAGCTTCTTTTGCTGAGCCGCCGACGTGCCCGCGAACGGGTTGGCGCCGCCCTCGATGAGGTGCGCCAATTCGAGGGTGGCGGCGGGGCCGCTCTGGCCGTCGAGCAGGAGGTTTCCCGCCGAGGTGATCTGCACGGCCCCCGGGCCGCCCGAGCGCGCGGGCAATGAAATCGCTCCGCCGGATGCGTTAGCCGCGGGAGAGAAGCCGTCTGCCGGGCGCGGTGAGCCGCCTCCGGGCCGGGTTACGACGGTGTTCCGCACGGGCCGATCGTTTGCGCGGCCGGGGCGGCGGTTGTCCGCTGCGGGGGTTGTCCGGCGATCGATTCGGCCTGCCATGAGGGTTCCCCTTCCGAAGAGCTTTGCCTGAACGCTAGGCGAGCAGCCGGTTCCGGGGCAACGCCCGACTGGGGATTTCGCGGAAGGCACGGCCCGGGATGTTGAATTGCCGGGACCGGGGCGGAGTTGCGGTGGGTCCTGCTCGCTGTAAGCGGAAAATCACTCGCGCCGCCCCGCGCAACGGGTAGCCTTGTGCCGTGGCCGGCCAGAACTCTCGCTCACCGGTAGCTTGGCGCGGCCCGCATGTCGTGGCCCTGGCGATTCTGCTCGCCGCGCCCTTCGCCGCCCGTGCGGCCGAGGCAAAGAATCCGTACCTCCCGGCGGCCGAGCGGCTGTACCACGATCTCGAGTACGAAGAAGCGCTGCGCACCATCGAGCGCGCGGCGACCTGGCCGAGTTCCACCCCACAGGACGACGTGCGCATCGCCCTGTTCGAGGGGCTCATCAATGCCGGGCTCGGTCGTGACGCGCGCGCGATTCGGGCCTTCAAGCGCGCCCTGGCCATCGACCCCAAGGCGGTCCTGCCGGTGGACGTGCCTCCGAAGATCGAGGCGCTGTTTGCCACCGCGCACAAGGGGCTCCGTCCGGCGCCGCCGCCCGCGCCCCCGGCCGACGAGGGCCCGACGCAGGCTGCCCCGCCCGCGCCTGGCCCCGAGGCCGAACCGCCCCCGCCCCCGCCCGCTCCAGCTCGCCCGGACGCCGAGCTGCCCCCACCTGATGAGAGGCGTCCCTCGTCAGAGCCTCCCACGCCCGGCCCAGAGCCAGGGGCGGAACCCGACGCCGAACCCGAGGAGCCCGACGCGCGGCGCGCCGGCGCCCCGGGGACCGAGCTTCTGGTCGGGGCCGACGTGCTCTTCGACGCCCTGGGCAAGTCGGTGGGCTTGGCACCGGGGTTCGGCGTCAACCTGCACGGCCTCGATCTTCGGCTGAGCGGGCTGGTCGGCTCGGAGTGGGGCCTGGCGCTCGACGCCGGCTGGGCATTCGTGCGCAGCTCGGCGGTTTCGCCGAGAATCGGGGTGCGGGCCACCGCCTTTCCTGGGCTCGGCGGGTTCGGCGGCGGCATCGGAGGTGGCGTGCGCGTCAGGCTGGGCGCGGGTCTCTCGCTGAACGCGCAGGTCAGTTACTAGGCCTACCAGCTTCCCGACCAGTTCCGCGCTTCGGCGCTGGTGCTCGAGGCCGGGCTGGCCTGGCGGTTCTGGTCGAGGGGGCCCTGAGGGCTCGAAGTGGGTGTGCCCGCGACCGCGTGGTATTCATGGGCTCGGCGTGCGGACTCGGCTGACCAAGTACGACATTCTCGGAGCGCTCGCGTCCGGCGGAATGGCCGACGTGTGGCTGGCCCGGGTCAGCGGCCCGGCCGGGTTCAACAAGCTGATCGTCGTGAAGACGATTCGGCCAAACCTCGCGGGCGACCCCGCCTTCGTGAACATGCTCTTCCACGAAGCGCGCGTCGCCGCGATGCTCAACCACCCGAACTGCGTGCAGATCTTCGACGTCGGCGAGGACGGCGGCACCGCCTACATCGCGATGGAGTTCATCGACGGCTTCACGCTCGCGCGGGTGCTGCGCCAGGCCGAGCTGAAGCGGCTGGCCTTGCCCGTGCCGCTGTTGGCCCGAATTCTGATGGACGCGGCGAGCGGCCTCGACCACGCCCACCACCTGGCCGACGCCGAGGGCAAGCCGGCCGGGCTGGTTCACCGGGACGTCTCGCTCGCCAACATCTTGGTCTCGTTCGGCGGCCAGACGAAGGTGGTGGACTTCGGCATCGCGAAGGCGGTCAGGCAGCACGCCCTCGGAGAGAACACCCAGGTGGGGATTTTGAAGGGCAAGGCCGGGTACATGGCGCCCGAGTACCTGCTCGGCAACCCCATCGACGCCCGCGCCGACCTCTTCGCGCTGGGAGTCGTCCTCTACCGCTCGCTCACCGGGGCGCGGCCCTTTCGCGGCGAGACCGACGCGGAGATCGCCGACGCCGTGATGTTCCGCCAACCCGTGCCACCCCGGAAGCTTCGACCGCAGCTTTCCGCCGAGCTCGAGGCCGTCGTGCTGAAGGCGTTGGCCAAGCAGCCGGCCGAACGGTTCGAGAGTGCCCGGGCCATGCGCAAGGCGATCGAGCGGGCGGTGGGCCGGGCTGCGGACACCGACGACGTCGCCACGGCGATGGAACGTCTCTGGCCGGTGGGAGACGCCGAGCGCTCGTCGGTGCAGACGCTGGCCTCGGGCGCTCCGCGGGAACACTCCGATCCCGTGTTGAACTCGATCATCTCGGCCAACTCCGAGGTTCCGGTAACGAACGACATGATCACCCAGTCGCGCGCGGCGGCCGCGGTCCCGACGCCACGGAAGGGTCCCCACGTCGGCATCAAGGTCGGCGTGGCCGCCGTCTTGGCGGTGGCGAGCCTCGCCGGCACCTGGCTGCTGCTTCGCCCGGCGGAAACACCCGAGTCCGAGATCGTTCCCGAGCCGCGTGGCACGGTCGTCGTCGCCCATGCCGCGGTCGGTCCTCCGGCGGCCG
>JAHFDQ010000429.1 GCA_023248915.1 Archangiaceae bacterium
GATTCGCCCGGGAATAACCCTCAACCCCCGCGACAACCTGGTGTCGATGATCGCCGTCACCACCGGGGAAGAGGGCTTTGACGACGTCAATAACAACGGCAAGTACGACTCCGGCGAACCATGGGACGACCTGACCGAGCCTTTCGTCGATGCGAACGACAACGGCACCTGGGACCCCGACGAGCGCTACGTCGACACCAACGGCAACGGGCGCTTGGACGGCAAGAACCTCATCTTCGATTCCAGCACTCTCATATGGGTGAACGAGCGACTGCTCTGGACGGGCATGCCCCACGCGAAGGACGCCATCGGAGCCGAACCCGTGATGCGCATCATCAAGCCTGCCGCGCCACCCAACATCACTCACTACGGCTACGCCGACGTCGAGTTTCTCATCGCTGACCCCTGGTTCAACACCATGGCCCAGAATAGCGACTCCGACGGCTGCCATACCGTCGAGGCCAGCGACCGGCCGCTGGTGAACATGCTGCCCTCGAAGGCCAACGGGGGTTGGTTGTTCACCTACCCGTCGCCCACCTACGTCGCCTTCACGCTGAAAGACGCCCACAACCCCTTCAACGTCCCCCCCGATCCAGCCTACGGCTCGCCCCTGGGGTTCTCGGTGCCCATCGTGTGCACCACCACCTCGTCGCCGAACCAGGGGTACGTGGTGAACGTGGTGATCAGCTCGATCACCGGAACGGTGCTGTAGCGGCGCCGCCCCCGTTGCTGTAGTGTCCGCCCGCGACTGATTCGAAAGTCAATTCGCGGGAGGCGAGCCGTGGCCAGCGCCAAGGGGACGTCGAAGGCCAGGCCGGTCGTCGCCGGCGGCGCGCGCGAGGGCGACCGGCGCCGCACCATTCTCCGCGCGGCGATCGAGGTCTTCGCCACCAAGGGCTACCACGGCTGCCGCATCGCCGACGTGGCGCGCGAGGCCAAGGTCGCCTACGGGCTCGTGTACCACTACTTCCACAACAAGGACGCGCTGCTCCAGTCGGTGTTCGAGACGGGGTGGGGCACCTTCGTCGGCCAGCTCGAGGAAGTCTCTCAGCAGGGCCTCGGGCTCGAGGCGATGGTGCGCGCCATCACCTCGGCCGCCTTCGAGGCCTACCGGGTCGACCCGCGGGCCGTCCGGGTGCTCATCCTCGAGATCGGCCGAAGCCCCGCGGGCGGGCGCGTCAGCCGCGACACCGCCTTCGCCGAGTTGATGCGGCTGTTGTCCGGCATGTTCGCCGAAGCTCAGGAAAGGGGCGAATTGACCCCCGGCGCCGACCCGGTGCTCTGCGCGGCGCTCTTGTTCGGCGCCATCGAGATGGGGCTCACCGCCTTGGTGGTCGGGCTGCTCGACCGCGCCGGCCCTTCCGCGCTCGACCGCGCCAAGGAACAGGTGGCCGAGGCGTTCTTGCACGGCGTGCTGCTCGACACGAGCGAGGAGGTCGCATGGAAGAAAGACAGGTCGGGTATCAGGCCGAGGGCGGCAAGGCGGTCCTGACCATCGACCGGGCGCAGGCTCGCAACGCCCTCTCACCCCAGGTGATCGCCGAGCTGACCGCCGGGCTGGCCCAGGCCGAGGCCGACGCGGCGGTGCGCGTCGTCGTCTTGACCGGCGCCGGCGAGAAGGTGTTCAGCGCCGGCGGCGACCTGGGCGGCATGTCGGGCGAGGGCGGCTTCCTGGGAGGGCACGAAGGGCGGCGCGGGTACGGCGCCCTCTTGAAGCGCCTGCAGGACTGCAAGAAGCCGACGGTGGCCCGGTTGAACGGCCACGCGCTCGCCGGCGGGCTGGGGCTGGTGCTGGCCTGCGATCTCGCGGTGGCCGCCGAACATGCCGAGCTGGGCACTCCTGAAATCGACGTCGGGCTCTTCCCGATGATGGTGATGGCGCTACTGCAGCGCCACGTGGGCAGGAAGCGCGCGCTGCAACTGGTGATGACGGGGGCCCGGCTTCCCAGCAAAGACGCGCTGGCCTGGGGGCTGATCAACCAGGTCGTGCCGGCGGCCGAACTCGACGCGGCGGTGAACGCGCTCGCCGACAAGCTCGCCGGCAAGAGCCAGGCGGTGCTGGCGCTCGGCAAGCGCGCTTTTCTGTCCGCCGAGGACATGGCCCTGCCCAACGCCATCGAGTACCTGGCCGGGCAGCTTTCGCTGAACGCCTGCGCCGAGGACGCCGCGGAGGGCGTCACCGCCTTCCTCGAGAAGCGCAAGCCCCGGTGGAACGACCGGTAGAGACTGGGGCAGATGGCAGGTGGTGGGCAGGGCGCGGTCCCTCTCGAGCGCCCTTGCCTCGCGATTGAAGACCTGCCAGGAGCTTGGGCGATGGTGTTGCGAGCAAGTGCACCGGAATCCGGACTCGGGAGGGGGCTCCTTCCCGGCTCACGGTGCGGGAATGAGCGCGAGGCGTCACTCGAAGTCGAGCCGGAGCAGGCTCTCGGGGTCGGCCCAGTGGCCTTCCACCTTCACCCCGAAGTGCAGGTGCGGCCCCGTCACCCGGCCGGTGGCGCCCACCCGGCCCAGGCGCTGGCCCCGCGCCACCTTCTCGCCGGTCTTCACCTCGCGCTTCGACAGGTGGAAGTAGGCCGTGTACAGCCCCGCGCCGTGGAAGACGAGCACCGTGTTGCCCGAGGTGTAGCACTCCCGCGACAGCACCACCGCGCCGTCGTTCGAAGCGAACACCGGGTCTCCGGTCACCCCGTCCAGGTCGGTGCCGAAGTGCTGGCTCTGCTTCCGGCCATTCAAGAGCCGCAGGTCGCCGAAGCCCGCGGTGAGCATGGACTGCACTGGCCAGTCGAAGTTGGCCGTGAACAGCCGCGGGCCCGGAGGCTGCGCCATCGCCCGGGTGAAGGCCTTCTGGTCCTCCGCAATCCACTTTTTCACCGAAGGGGGCGGCGTGACGTAGCGGGCAGCGACCGTGAGGGCCCGCTCGGGGAAGTGCGCCTCGGCCACCTCGAGGGTGCCCTCGACCTGCAGGTCGTCGGCGTTCTCGCCCCCTGGTAGCTGGACCTCGAGGCCGAGGGGGTCGGCCTTGGCCTCGACGTCGACGGCGGCGATCGCCTGGTGGCCACCGGGAATGGGCCAGAAGCGCAATTCGCGGTCTCCCAACGTGCCGGTCGGCGAGTCCTCGGCGCCGCGCACGGTGACGACCACCGCGTCGCCCGGCCGCGCGGTGCCGGGCTGCACCCGCACCTCGCCTCGGGGGCCGAGCGAAGTCGAATCGGCGAGCGCGGCCGCGAGGGCGAGCGCGAGCGAGAGGGTGGCGGACAGCGGGAGGCTCCGAAGCGGGCGCTACGGCGGAGAGAAGGTCACCGGCGAGCTCGCGTCGGACGCGATCGGCACGCCCCAGAGCGTCTGGTATCCGCCGCTGGCGTTCATCAGCTTGCCGAAGGCGATCGACACCGTCGTGTTGTTGGGCACGCCCACCGTGGCCCCGCTGAAGACGAACTCGTAGCGCGACGTGTACCCGGACGGCAGCAGCACGAAGAGGGTGTCCTTCTCGTTCACTGGCTCGGCCGGGAAGATCGAAAACCCGGTCGCGAAGCCTGTCTCACCCTGGACGTCGCCGATGGTGCTGGTGTTGTTGATGTCGTAGTTGACGAACCCGTCGGCCGCCGGCGACCCGACGACCGCGATCGGCTGGTTGAAGGTGGCGACCACCAGCTCGCCCGCGTTCAGCACCTGGTTCGCCGGCGGGTTGTCCTTGTACTGAATCGACAGCACCGAGAACGGCTTGGGCGTGGCCGGGTCCCCACAGAAGACGTACGCCGCGCGCGAGAAGGTCGAGCTGTTGTCGAGCGAAGTGGCCCGAATCGAGAGGTTGTACTCCTTGCCCGCGTCGAAGGGCGCGGCCGGATTCACCGTCAAAGTGTTGGCGATCTTCATCGCCTTGGTGACGACGAGGTTCTGCACCCCGTACTCGTCGGACAGGCGGATGACGAGCGAGGTCTCGGGCACCGGCTGGTTGAAGACGAAGTAGAGCGTCTCGCCCGGCTTCACCAGGTTCTTCGCGGGAGTGCTGGACCCCTGGTTCACCATCGAGTCGACGTTCGAAGCCACGATGAAGAGCGCCAACGAGGGGCGGGCGTCGGGCAGGGTGATGAGGCGCACCGTCGGGTCGGTGATGAGTGACCGCGCCGAATACCGTTGGAACCAGCCCTGGAAGTCGGGCGTACCGTCGCCGTTGTCGTCGAAGGCCTGCACCGTGACGTCGTAGTTGCCCCCCAGCCGGGACAGCTCTTCGACGGGAGGAACGCCGCCAAACGTGAGCGTCCCCTGGTCGTCGACGGTGCCGTCGGCGACGACGATGCCGAAGCCGTCGCCGTAGGTGCCGCTGGCGGGGCTGAGCAGGGTCGCGGCCGGAGAGGCCTCGATCGTCGCCTTGACGCCGCGGGCGGGCTTGCCGGTGTGGGTGATGACGTGGAATGAAACCGTGCCCGAGGTCTGGGTGAGCGTGAAGGGGCCTACGGTGGCGTTGCCGTCGTTGATGGGGAAGTTGCCGGCCGACGACGGAATGACTGCGGCGGTGCGCACCGTGGCGTAGCCCGACTTCGAGATGGTGACCTGAAGCTGGGCCCCCGCGGGCACACCCGCGATGGCGAAGTTCCCGTCGGTGTCGGTGCTGGCCTTGAACGGGCCGCCCTTGCCCGCGGTGGGGTTGCCCAGGGTGACGTTCACGTCGGCGTCGGCCAGCGGCGAAAGGCGCGAGTTCAGCACCTGGCCCGAGATCGAGCCCACCGGAGTGGACGGCGCCACCAGCGTGACGCTGTTCGGGTCTTTCACCCCGTCGGCGATTCCGTCGTTGTTGGCATCTTTCGGGCCGCAACCAGCCGCAGCCAGAGCGAGAAACAGCACAGCGCGAGTGGGGCGCGTCATCGGTCCTCCCGGATTGGCGCGAGCAAAACCCCCACGGGGGGCGCCGTCAAGAAGATGGGGCGTGGCCGACAGCAATTGACGCGGCGCCTTGACCGCCCAGGGCGGTCGTCACTACGGTGCCGCGCTTTCCACGCTCAACAGGCAGGCCCTCATGAAGGTGCTGGTCGCGGACGATCTCTCGGCGGACGGCGTTGCCATCTTGAAGCGCGGCAAGGGGCTGACGGTCGACGTGCGGGTGGGGCTGAAGCCCGCCGAGCTGAAGGAAGTCCTCGGCGAGTACGACGCTCTGGCGGTGCGCAGCGCCACCAAGGTGACCGCCGAGATTCTCGAAGCGGGCAAGCGCCTGAAGGTGATTGGCCGGGCCGGCGTGGGTGTGGACAACGTCGACCTCGCCGCCGCGAACCGGCGCGGGGTGGTGGTGATGAACACCCCGGGGGGCAACACCATCACCGTCGCCGAGCTGACCGTGGCGATGATGATGGCGGTCTCGCGCCACATTCCTCAGGCGACCGCCTCGCTGCGCGCCGGCAAGTGGGAAAAGAAGAAGTTCGAGGGGCGCGAGCTGTGCAACAAGACGCTCGGCGTCATCGGCATCGGCAACATCGGGTCGGTGGTGGTCGAGCGTTGCCTGGCGATGAAGATGAAGGTGGTCGCC
>JAHFDQ010000430.1 GCA_023248915.1 Archangiaceae bacterium
TCGAGGCGTACGTCGGCGACTACCTGAAGGAAGAGGTCTCGTCGGAAGGGCTGGTTCGGAACCTCCCTGCGTTCTCGAGCTTCCTTTCGATCGCTGCGCTCTGCGACGCCGACCTGGTGAACTTCGCCAACATCGCTCGCGACTGCGTGGTGTCGGCGCCCACCGTGCGCGGGTACTTCGAGATCCTCGAGGACACCCTGCTCGGGCGATGGCTTCCCGCTTACCGCGCACGGCCGAAACGCCGGGTGCTGCAAGCCTCGAAGTTCTTCTTCACCGATGTCGGGGCCGTCAACGTCCTGCTCCGCCGGGGCCCGCTCGATCCGGGCACCGAGCTGTTCGGCAAGGCCTTCGAGAACTGGGTCTTCCACGAGCTGTGCGCGTACAACAGCTATTCCGGCGCGAACGAGCCTCTGAGCTACTGGCGACTGGCGAGCGGCATCGAAGTGGACTTCGTGGTCGGCGCCGCGGCCCTCGCGATCGAGGCGAAGGGCAGCGAGCGAGTGCGCAGCGATGCGGTCCGTAGCCTAGAGGAATTCAAGGTCGATCAGCCGCGCGTCGCGCGCCGGCTCGTCGTCTCGCTGGAGCCGAAGTCGAGACGCACGGAGTCGGGCATCGAGATCATGCCGTGGCGCCGCTTCATCGACGACCTCTGGGCGGGCCGGCTCTTCTAGGAGCTCAACTCCCGGCGTCGGGAAGCCCGTGGCCCGGGCCGAGAATCTCATTGGTGAAGCGGCCGATCTCGAAGTGCCTCGAATTCTCGGGGTCGTGGCAGCCGGTGCAGGTGGCTTCTTCGTGGGGCAGCAGCAGGCGCGCCCGGCCCGGGTCGGAAACGTGGACCGAGCCCGCGCCATGGCACGTCTCGCACCCGACGCCCCTGCGCCCCTCCAGCCGGTCGAGGCGGCACACCCCGCCGGGTCGGCCGAACCCGGTGACGTGGCAGCGGACGCAGTCGAGATCGAACCCCTTCCCCGCGGTGTCGAGCGTCTCGTAGGCGCGGGCGTGCTTCGACGCTTCCCACGCGGGGAAGGCGGCGGCGTGGCACGCCCTGCAGGCCTCTGACCCGACGAAGGCGGCCTCACCCGCGGCCGCGGCCCGGCAGTCCTCGCCGTTTTGCCGAGCCCACGCAAGGTCCAGCGCTCCGACCTCACGCGAGTAGATGGCGAGCAACTGCTTCGCCGCCGGGTCCGACCCCATTCCCGGGTCGAGCGGCACGGCCTGCGCGCGGAACCAGTTCCTACCTTCCGGCACCTCGGCCGGCGTCGCGGCGAGCGCCTCTCGCCGTCGCACGAGCTCTTCGAGCTTCTCGCGCCGCGCCTGCTTGGCGTCAGGCCGAAGGCCCGGATCGTCCAACTGTCGGCGCAAGAGCTCGACCCGTTCGCCGAGCCCATCGAGCTCGCGCTCGACGTCGGCGCGCCCCTTCACAAGCAGAAACCGCTCCCGGGCCGGCCCGGCAAACGCCAGCTCGAGCCGCAGCACCGAGCGCCCCCTGCCTTCCAGCCTCACAACCGGCACCCTGGCCCTCACCAGCAGGTCGGCCTCGCTGCCCGGGCCGCCTGCCGGGTGGCTCGAGACCACCAGGTCGGCCTCGAGCCCGGCCGCCTCGGCGGCCTTCAGCGCGGCGTCCATCGGCAGGTCCAAGACGCCCACCACCCACTCGGCCCCGGCCGCGCGAGCCTCGCGCGAGACCCGCACCAGCCCGCCGGCGTCGTGGGCGACCGCCACCCCCACCGCGTGCCCGCCCAGGTCGAGCAGGCGATACCCGTCGCCGGTCAGATCGGCCAGCCCCAGAGACTGGCGGAAGGCCTCGCCGCGGGCGTCGTCCAACTCGCCGACCGCGTGCAGGGCCAGGCCCATCGCCCGCAACTCGTCGGCGATCGCGCGGGCCTTCCTCTCGGCCTGCGGCACCTCGGCCGGTTCGAGCTTCGCACGCGCAAACAGCGAGTCGCCCGCGTCGATGTATAGCACCGGCCCGTCCGAAGCGCGGGCGGCCGCGACCAGGTGCGCGGCCCGGTCGATGCCGCCGCGCATCTCTTCGCTACAGCCGCAAGGCTCGAGGCTGCCCTGCAGCGCGGCCGAGAGGAAGACTTCGCCCCTCGCCGACGCGTTCGCGGCCGGCCGCAGCTCGGGGCGCCTGCACGAGGGCACCAGCGCGACCGCCAGGGCGATCGCCAGCCGGCGATTCACCAGAGAATGCTCGAGACGAGCTCGTCCACCTTCTCGCCCAACGCGTCGAGCCCGTTGGCCTTGGACAGAAAGCCGTCGGCGCCGACCTGCTCTGCCAGCTTGCCCAGCTCGTCGTCGGCGAGGCTCGAGAACAGCACGATGGGTATGTCCTGCGTGCCGTATTCGTTCTTCAGCGTCCGGCAGATGTCGGTGCCCTTCGCTTCGGGCATGTGAATGTCGGTGAGGATGAGGTCGGGCCGCCACACCTGCAGCGTCTTCTCGAACTCCATCAGGGTGGACGTCGCCCGAACCTCATAGCCGCGGGCCTCGAGCACCGCCTTCTCCATCGCGAGGGTGATCTCGCTGTCGTCGATTACGAGGATTCTCTTCGGGGCGTCCACGGGCGGAACAGCCTTAGCAAGAACTCGGCCCGCGAGCGAGCGTTGACCGCCCATCGCCCCGGCGATAAGACGCGCCCCCTTTCATTTCCAAGGCGGGGGAACACCGGCGATGGACGCGCTCAAGCTGCCGCTCGAAGACTTGCTGTACCTTCGGCTCGGCCACTTCTTCGACCAGCTGCACGGCCGCAAGGTGCCCGACCTGTACCGCGTGCTGACCGACCAGGTCGACAGGGCCGTGCTCAGGCAAGCGGTCGAGCGCTGCGACGGACAACTGGGCCTCGCCGCAGAGTTCCTCGATGTCGACCGGAACACCCTCTCGCGGAAGCTGCGCCGCCTGAAGCTCGTGCCGAAGCGCTAGCGTCACGGCCTTCGAATGACCGCCCCAGCCCTCCTCACGCTCTACTGCTCGGTGATCGCCGCCGGAGCCGTCGCCGGAGCGCTGGTGCCGGTCTACGCCGCCCAGGGCACGCGCCTGGTGACCTTCCTGTCGTTCGCGGCTGGCGTGATGTTTGGAGCCGCCTTCTTCCACATGGTGCCCGAGGCCTTCCACGGCGGGGGGTACCGCGTCTTCCCGCTCTTGCCGGTGGGCTTCATCTGCCTTTTCCTGCTCGAGCGCTACGTGCTCGTGCACGCCTGCGAAGAACCGCCCGACTGCGCCGAACACGGCCACGGCAAGGCGCTGGGGCTGACCGCCTTCCTCGGCCTGTCGGTCCACACCCTGTTCGACGGCGTCGCGCTCGGTTCGGGCGTCGCCGAGGGGGTCGGCTTCACCGCCTTCGTCGCCATCGCCGCCCACAAGGTGCCCAGCTCGCTGTCCCTGGCCGCCATCCTGAAGACCGAGGGGCGAAGGTCGGCGGCGGTGGTGGGGTATGGGTTGGCGTACGGCCTGATGGTGCCGGTCGGGGTCGCGCTCTATTACCTGCTGAGCACGCTCTTCCCGTTCGAGGCCTTCGCGCCGCGGGCGCTGGCCTTTTCGGCCGGCACCTTCCTCTACATCGCCGTGTCCGACCTGTTGCCCCGCATGAATCGCCACGGCCGGCAGGGCCGGCTCGGAAATGTGGCTGCCCTCATCGGCGGGCTGGCGGTGATGTTCGGGCTGTCGCTCGTGACCGGCCACGAGCACGCAGGCGTCGTCATCTCACCCTGAGGTACCACCAGGCGACTCCGCTGCCCGCGGCGATGAGGAACAGCAGCAGCGTGAAGGGGCGGAACCCTTTGGTAGCCTTCGGGACCTTCGGCTTCATCGCCGCCGCCACCTCGGGAGAAACCGAGGACGGCCGCGCAGTGGCGGCGCCCGCCTCGGCGGCCTTCGCGACGTCGCGCTGCTTGCGAATCTCGATGAGCTCGGTCCGAACCTCTTCGGCCGTCGCCGGGCGGTGAGACGGCTTCTTCTCGAGCAGGCGCAGCACCAGCTTCGCCACCGGCTCGGGGATGCTCGGCTCGAATGACTTCGGGTCGGGCGGAGCGTGTTCGACCTGTTTCATCAGGGTGACCGCGTCGTTCTCGCCCTCGAACGGCAGCTTCCCGGTCAGGGCGAAGAAGGCCACCACGCCGAACGAGTACAGGTCCGACTGGGGCCCGACCGGCTGGCCGCAGGCCTGCTCGGGCGAGACGAACTCGGGCGTGCCGATGCACCGGAACATCAGGGTCTGCGGCGTCAGCGCCCCCGGCTGGCCCTGCTTGGCGATGCCGAAGTCGACGATCTTCGCCAGGACGGTGTCGCCTTCGTGCACCAGGA
Organism: Archangiaceae bacterium; assembly: GCA_023248915.1. Classification (GTDB taxonomy): domain Bacteria; phylum Myxococcota; class Myxococcia; order Myxococcales; family Myxococcaceae; genus JAHFDQ01. The sequence continues at coordinate 4,303 of JAHFDQ010000430.1, forward strand.
GGATGTTGCTGGGCTTCATGTCGCGGTGCACCAGCCCCACCTTGTGCGCCGCCCCCAGGCCGCCCAGCACGCCGTCGAAGATCTGCAGCGCCTCGTCCACCTGAACCCGGCCCTGCGCCTCGAGCTGGGCCTGCAGCGACCGGCCCTTCAGGTACTCCATCACCAGGTACGGGCGGCCGTCGGGCAGGGTGCCGAACGAGAAGACGTCGACGATGCCGGGGTGGTGCACGGCGGTGAGCGCCCGCGCCTCGTCGAGCATGCGCAGCACCTGCTCGGGGTCGTCGGCGGCTTCGGGCCGCAACACCTTGATGGCGACCGTCTTGCCGATGAGCGGGTGCACCCCCTTGTAGACCATGCCCATGCCGCCGACGCCGATGAGCTCGGTCAGCTTGAACTCGCCCAGCGTCTGGCCGAGGAGCGGGTCAGCTCCATGGCCCGCTGGAGCGGCCGGAGCCGCCGGGGCCGCCGCGGGGGCGGGAGCTGGGGGAGCCGCGGGGGGCATCTTCGGCAGCGCCTGGCTCGGGCGCCGGGCCATCGGGCGGGCGGGGGGAGTCGCTTCGGGCTCGAGGAAGTGCAGCGGCGCCTGCGCCAGCAGCGTCGGCGCGTCGGAAGCGTCAGAGGGGTTGGCCGCGCGCGCCCCCGAGATGGGGCCGTGGCGGACGCCCGCGGCATTTCCCTTCGGGGGCGACTGAGGCGCCGAGACCTTTCCGCTCTGCCATTTCGCCGAGGGGATGGTCGCCTCGGTGATCGGGTCGATCGGCCGCTGAGTGCGGTCGGGCGTGGGAGTCCCTCGGGGGGGCACCGGGCCCGAAGCGCGATGGCGCGGGCAGTGGCCCTTCCCCTCGGGAATGACGTCACCGCAGATTTGGCACTTCTGCGCCATCCAGCCGGCCATCTTATGCGGTAAAGCGCCCGAACAGTCTGCCGCTTTCGTTCGGAATGGTGCTGGCCCCGGCGGCGAAGTAAATGGTGACGAGGGGCTAGTCGACGGTGGTGGCCAGGTTCGCGCTGCCGTCACGGGCCATCCCCCGTATGTCGATGGAGTTCGCGCGGTTTCAGCCGCGAGTGCGGCGCCCCGAGTCGGCGAGCACGATGCAGTCGCTGCGCACCCGCTGGGGCGCCGAGGAGACCACTTGCTTCGCCTGAATGGCGAAGCCGTAGTCCGTGGCGAGAAGCGACACTCCGGCCGCTGAGACGGTCCGGACCCAGCCCGGCC
>JAHFDQ010000431.1 GCA_023248915.1 Archangiaceae bacterium
GGTTCGGCGCCGAGGTGCCGTACTGGGTGGTGAACGCGGCCCAACTGGCCCACGGTGAAGAGGCCACCCTGTGCGCGCTCGCGCTCTTCGTGTGGCACTTCTACAACGTGCACCTGCGCCCCTCCATCTTCCCGATGAACTGGGCCTGGCTGAACGGCCACATCTCGACCGAGGCGCTGCACGAGGAGCACCCGCTCGAGTACGAGCGGCTCTTCGGCGGAGGCGCTCAGCCCGCAGCGGCGCCGGTGCCCACCGCCCCCAAGCCGGACCCGGGCAAATGAAGGGGGAACGAAACCTCCTCTGGTTCCTCGGCCTGCTGGCGCTGCCGGCGGCGTGTGGCGCTCCCGCGTCGCCCGCCGCGGCCGGGGCGAACCGGGTGCCCACCTTGGCCGAGAAGAAGGCGCGGCTGCCGGCGGTGCCGCAACTGCCTTGTTTCGAGTGCCACCGCTTCGCCGCCTACGAGACCGGCCCGCGCTTCCCGCACACCTCCGACGCCCACCAGGACCTGGGCCACTGCCACCGCTGCCATCGAAGCGGCGGCCACCACGGAACGCTGGTCGACGAAGCCGCTTGCCAGGAGTGCCACGACGAGATTCCCAACCGCGCGCCCGCGCCCGGCCCTTCGCCTACTCCGGCTTCGGATGCGGAGCCTTGAAACCATGGCACTCGCCGCACGGCTTGTCGCCGAAGTGGGAAGCCGTCGCGGGGTGGCAGCGCAGGCAGTCCTCGCGTTCGCTTCGCCAGACGTGTTCGCGGTGACAGTCGGCGCAGCGGGCGTGGCCCCGGCGGGCGTGCAGCCCGTCGATGCCGATGGTCTGGTGGCAACTGGTGCAGGGCACCAGCGAGGCGGTGGCGACGTGCGGCTTGTGGCAGGCCGAGCAGGCGAACTGCATCGGCGCGTCGTCGGGGAAGCGGCTCTGCAAGACCCCCTGGGCGCGGTGGCAGGCGAGGCAGTCGCGCCGGGTCGGCTTCAGGTCGCCGCCGGGCGTCGCGGGGGTGGTGAAGTTGTGGCAGGCGAAGCAGTGCACCTGATGCATGCCCGCCAGGTTGACGGTGTGGGGCCCGTGGCACTCTTTGCAGCTGCCGGCCGCGGGCTCGAACCGGTGAATGCCCGCGGCGTGGCACTTGATGCACGGAATCTTCCGCTCGACCGCGTGAATGCGGTGCCCGCGCGAGGCGCCCACCTGCGGCCAGTTGGGGTCGTGCGAGAGGTGGCAGGTGGCGCAACTGCCGACCTGCACCTCGGCGTGGCGCCGGGGCTTGGCGGGGGTGCCCTCGAGCACGAAGGTGCGCAGCATCGCCAGCCCTTGCTCGGAAGTGCCGTGGTGGCAGCTCTGGCAGGGAATGCCCCGGTGCTGCCCCTTGGTCCAGGCCGAGAACTCGGGCGTCGTCTTGTGGCAGTGAGCGCAGAAGCCGGGGTCCTCGGCCACGTATATCTTCAGGCGCATCGCGCCCAGCGCCGCCCCCCCGAGCGCGACGATGACGGCCCCCAGAAGGACACGCCTTCGCATGGGGCACGGTATACAACACTCGGCCCGGGCGCGGGCCGCGACTCCGCGATGCCGGAGGGCCCATGGCGGTCTCGCTTCGTCTGAAGCTCTTCGTGCTGGTGGCGGGCGCGGCGCTCTTCGCGGCCACCGGAGTCACCTCGGTGGCCATGTGGCGCGAGGTGGTCCGCGGCCAGGAACTGCTCTCGCGCGAGGGAGCCGCCATCGCCGCCTCGGTCGCCGGGGCCGCGGGCCGCTGGGTGCGAGCCGATGCCGCGGTGCCCGGGGCCAGCGAGGCCCTGGCCGAACCGCTCGCGCGGGTGCTCGAGGCCGCGCCGCTGCAGGGGGCCTGGGTGGTGGACCGCGGCGGCAAGGTGCTGGCCTGCGTCGAGAACGTCACCGGGGCCTGCCACCCCGGAGTGCCCACCGAGTTCGAGCCGGCCGAAGGCCCGCTCGCCGCCGTCCGTCGGCTGGCGAACCCGGCTCCACTCGAGGCCCAGGCCCCCGTCATCGGTCCCGACGGCGCGCTGGTGGGCGCGGTCCGGGTGGCCTTCTCGCCCGACGAGGTGGTCGGCACGGCGCGGCGCCTGGCCTTCGGTTCGGCGGCGGTGGCGCTCTTGTGGCTGACGCTGGCGTACGTCGCGGCCGGAGTGCTGGTGCAGCGGTTCACCCGGCCGCTCACCGAGCTGGTGGGGGCGTCTCGGCGGTTGGCGGAAGGCGAGAACGTCGAGCTGGTCGCGAAGGGCGACGCCGAGGTGAACGGGCTGGTCAAGGCCTTCAACCAGCTCTCGGCCCGGCTGCGCGAGCGGCGTGAAGAGAACGAGCGGCTCATCGCCTCTTTGAACGAGCGCATCGCCGAGGCGACCCGCGAAGTGCTCCGCGCCGACCGGCTGGCGACGCTGGGGGGAATCGCCGCGGGCTTCGCGCACGAGCTCGGCAACTCGCTGCACGTCATCGGCGGCTACGCCTCGGTGGTGCAGCGCGACCTGCCGGCCGACCACCCCAACCGGTCCGACGTCGACGCGCTGAAGCGCGAGACGTCGCGGGCCGGGGCGATGCTGCACCGGTTCCTCTTCTTCGCCCGGGCGCGCGCGGTGCGCACCGAGCTGCAGCCGGTCGAGCCCGTCCTGCGCGAGGCGGTCGAGGTGGTGGGGCCGGCCGCGGCCCAGGCCAAGGTGACCACGCGGGTCGCGGTGGCCGACGGCTTGCCCATGCTGCGCGCCGACGGCGAGCTTCTGCGCCAGGCCTTCCTCAACGTGTGCGTCAACGCCGTCGAGGCGATGAAGGAGCAGGGGGGCGAGCTGGCGGTGTCGGCCCGGGCCGAGGGCGACCAGGTGTGGGTCGAATTCCAGGACACCGGGCCAGGCATTCCGAAGGCCGAGCACGAGCGCATCTTCGAGCCGTTCTTCACCACCAAGCCCACCGGCACCGGCCTCGGGCTGGCCATCGTGCGCCACGCGGCCGAAGCCCATTCGGGTAGCGTAGAGGTCGACAGCGAGCCCGGCCGGGGCGCGAAGTTCCGCATTCGGCTGCCGGCGGCGAAGGAGAGCGCATGAAGCCCCGGGTGGCGGTCATCGACGACCTCGAGCAGGCGCGCCAGATGATGCAGCGGGCGCTGTCGCGCACCTTCACCGTCGAACCGTTCGCCTCGGTGCCGGACGCGCTCGCCGCGCTCGCGACCAACCCGCCCGACGCCATCGTCACCGACCTGAAGATGCCGGGCATGGACGGGCTGGAAGGGCTGAAGCGCTTCCAGGAAACCATGCCCGAGGTGCCGGTGGTGATGTTGACAGCGTATGCCACCGTCGAGACGGCGGTGGCCGCGATGCGGGCCGGCGCCTTCGACTACCAGCGCAAGCCCTTCGAGGCCGACGAGCTCGAGCTGGCGGTCGGCCGGGCGGTCGAGCACGCCCAACTGCGGCGCGACAATGCGCGGCTGCGGCGCGAGCTGGCCCACGCGCAGGGCGAGCACGGCCTCGTCGGCCGGTCGGCGGCGATGCGCGAGGTGCTCTCGCTCGTCGAGCGGGTGGCGCCCACCGACGTCCCGGTGCTCATCGAGGGCGAGAGCGGCACCGGCAAGGACCTGGTGGCCCGCGCGATTCACGAGCTGTCGCCGCGGAAGTCCGGCCCCTTCGTGGCGTTGAACGTCAGCACCATTCCCGAACCTCTGGCCGAGTCGCAGCTCTTCGGGCACGAGAAGGGGGCCTTCTCCGGGGCGGTAGCGGCCCACCGGGGGTTCTTCGCCGAAGCCAACCGCGGCACGCTGTTCCTCGACGAGGTCGGCACCTTGGTGGCGCCGCTCCAGCCGAAGCTGTTGCGGGTGCTGCAGGACGGCGACTTCATTCCGGTCGGGGCCGGGCGTCCCACCACCTCGGACGTACGCGCCGTCTTCGCCACCAACGAAAACCTCAAGAAGGCGGTTGACGCCGGCCGGTTCCGCGAAGACCTCTACTACCGAATCCGGGTGATGCCGGTTCGGCTGCCGCCGTTGCGCGAGCGCCGAGAGGACGTGCCCCTCCTGGTCGAGCACTTCGTCCAGAAGCACGCCCGGCGGTTGAAGCGCGAACCGCTGTCTTTCGACGCCGAGGCGCTGCGTGCGCTGCACGCCTACGCGTTCCCGGGAAACGTCCGCGAGCTGGAGAACGCAGTCGAGCGGGCGCTGTTGCTCGCGCGTGGCGACGCCGTCCGCGCCGAGGACTTGCCGCCCGAGATGCGCTCGAGCGACGCGGTCGAGGGCGAGGGCGGGTACCGGCGGGCCAAGGAGGCTTGGGAACGCCGGTACCTGGAAGAGCTCTTGGCCCTGGCCCACGGCTCGGTGGGCGACGCGGCTACCCTCGCGGGGCTGCACCGGTCGACGCTCTACGAGAAGCTGGCCCGCTTCGGGCTGGTGTCCGGCGCCGAGGCGGCGCACAAGCCGTAGGGAGGCTCGCCCGCGCTCGTAGCGGTGGATCGCGGCCGGCGCTCTGGTAGCTTGGGCGTGTGAGGGCCTTTCCATTCGCTCTGCTCGTTCTCTCCGCGGGCGTCGCGCTCGCGGAAGCACCGGCCCGAACGCTCCCGAAGACCTGGTCGAAGCGCGGCTGGCAGAACCTGAAGTGGGGCATGGGGCCGGCCGACGTCGAGAAGCGCCTGAAGCTCGGCGCCGGGGCGAAGTTGCAGCGCGGCGACGAGGCCACGCTCTTCGACGCGGCGGCCTGGTCTGGCCCCTTGGCCGAACCGCTCTTCCGCCAGCCGGTTCGGGCGCGGCTCGAATTCGTCGACCAGGGGCTTCGCCTCGTCGAGCTGGCGTTGGCAGTGCCGTTCCCGAACGACGCGCAGTGCCAGGCGTGGTTCTTCGCGCTGCGCAACGGCCTCATGGAAAAGCACGGGCCGCACGACGCTCGTCAGGGCACGGGGTGCTTCGGCGACGAAGACTTCGCGATTCGCGAGTGCGCCTGGCGCGCCGACGGCAACCAGATTCAAATCTTCCAGGGACGCTCTACCCAGGGGACCTGCTCGGTCAGCCTGCGCTATGCCGACCGCGAGTTCATCGACCACGCGGGGCGCGAGATGACGGTCGCTCCCGAGCTGCCCGGCACTCCCCCGAAGAGCTGGTCGAAGCAGGGTTGGACGGACCTGAAGTGGGGCATGGGGCCGGGCGACGTCGAGAAGCGGGCGCGCCTCTCGCCCGGGCAGAGGCTCGAGAAACAGGACGACGCGACGTTGTGGGGGGCGACCGCCTACGCGGGGAAGCTGGCCGAGCCGATGTTTCGCGAGCCGGTCCGGGCGCGCTTCGAATTCGCCGAAGGGGCGCTGCGGCTGGTGCACCTGACGATGGCCGACGCCGCGCCGGGCGACGCCCAGAGCGCGCGCTGGTTTCAGGCGCTCCGGAACGGCCTATTCGAGCGGCACCGGGCCCCCGACCTGCGCTACAGCACGGCCTGCTTCGACGCCGGTGAGCTGGCGGTTCGCGAGTGCACCTGGCTGGAGGACGGCAGCCGCATCGAGCTGTTTCTCCGGCCCGACCCGGCGGGGCAGCCGGTCGCCACCAT
>JAHFDQ010000432.1 GCA_023248915.1 Archangiaceae bacterium
GCGGATCAGCGTGCAGCTGAACCACGCCAACATCGTGCACATTCACGAGCTCGGGAAGCACGACGAGGCCTACTTCATCGCGATGGAGTACGTCGCGGGGCGCGACCTAAGGACGATTCTCGAGAGGTACCGGCGCCGCAAAGAGATCATGCCGACGGCGCAGGCGGTGTACGTCGCGTCGAAGCTGTGCGAGGGGCTGGACTACGCGCACCGCCGAAAGGACGCGCGCGGGCAGGACCTCAGCATCATCCACCGCGACGTGTCGCCGCAGAACATTCTCATCTCGTACGACGGCGAGGTGAAGATCATCGACTTCGGAATCGCCAAGGCGGCGAACCGGTCGCAGAAGACGCAGGCCGGCATCCTGAAGGGGAAGTTCGGGTACATGAGCCCCGAGCAGGTGCGGGGGCTGCCGATCGACCGGCGCAGCGACATCTTCGCGGTGGGGGTGATCATCTACGAGATGGTCACCGGCGAGAAGCTGTTCGTCGGCGAGTCCGACTTTTCCACGCTCGAGAAGGTGCGCAACGCCGAGGTGCCGTCGCCGCGCCAGTTCAACCCCGACATCCCATCGGGGCTCGAGAAGGTGGTGCTGAAGGCGCTGGCCCGCGAGCAGGAAGACCGGTACCAGTGGGGCAGCGATCTGCAGGAAGACCTGATGCGGTTCCTGCTCGCCGGCGACGCCATCTACTCGGCGAAGCACCTCGCCTACTTCATGAAGGAAGCCTTCGCCGAGGAACTGGCTCGCGAGGCCGAGAAGATTGAACGCTTCGCGGCGATCGAGCGGCCCGACCAGATCGAGCCCTCGGGAGTCACCGCGGCGGCCGACCGGGCGCGGCGCAGGCCGGCGGCGCCGGTTCAGGTTCCGCCCGCGAGTCCGGCGTCCACGATGGCGGCCTCACCGCGGTCGTCGTCGCGCATGCCGGCCGTCACCGACGAGACGATTCCGCCACCGTCGAAGCGGGCGTCGTCGGCGCGAATGCCGGTGGTTTCCGAAGAGGCCGCGCCACCGCCGTCGAAGCGGCCGTCGTCGGTGCGAATGGAGGCGGTCGCCGAAGAGCCCGCACCGCCGCCGTCGAAGCGGCCGTCGTCGGCGGAGATGCCGGCGGTTTCGGTGGCGGCAGGCGCCGGGGCGGTGGCGGTCGGCCCGCAAGAGGTGGTGAACATTCCCCCCCCGACTGCCGAAGAGCTGGCCACGATGGACGGGGCAGGCAACACCGACCGCACCCAGGTGGTCGAGTCGAAGGGCACTAGCACGCCCGCGGCGAAGCCGGTGTCGCAAGAGGTGTCGGCCCCGGGCGTGTCGAGCAGCGGCAGCGTGCTCATCCCAATGAGCGACGAGGTCGAGGTCGGCGATCTGGCCCGCGCCTCGGGCGACGACGCGGTGACGGGGCCGCACTCGATGCCGGGTGACGATGCAGGCGACTCGCCCGGCGACTCGCCAGGCGACGTGGCGGGCGATGTGTCGGGGGATGCTCCAGGTGACGGCGACCCCCACGCCTTCGACGAGACCCTGCCCCCCGCGTCGCTGACGAAGCAGCCGACGAAGGGGCCGGTCATCATCGGGGACGCGTCGAACCCCTACGTCGGCGCGACGGTGATCGGCCCGGTGCCGGCGTCTCGAGCCGACACGCGCGAGAACGATGCCACCGAAGCGGCGCCCGGCGCCAACGGCCAGGGAGCCAAGACGGTCGCGACCCCCGCCTATAACTCCCAGCTTTCCGATTCGACGCGGGTGACGGGCGATGAGACCAGCGACGCCGGAAGGTTCCGTCCGAGCTTGAGCGATCGCACCGACGTACAGGCGAACCCTGCGCGCGACGGGGACGAAGAGGACTCCGAGTTGGGGTCGGACGACGTGACGGGGCCCACCGAGCCGGGGCCGAATGATCCCCGCTACGTTCAGCGCGGGCCGCCGCCGGTGTTGCTGCCGGCCAAGGCCCAGCCGAAGCCGCCGGCGAAGAGCCAGGCGCGATCGCCGAGCAAGCCGCAGGCGCCAATTCGGGTGCCGTCGCGGCCGAAGAAGCAGCCGATTGCGCTCTACGCCGCGCTGTGCGGCGTCGCCCTGCTGGTGGTCGTCGCCGTCTCGGGAGCCCTCTTCTTCGGCAAGCCGGTGGGGACGGTGGTGGTGATCGTCACCCCCGACAAGGGCGCGAAGATCACCATTCAGGACAAGGTGATCAACAGCAGGGTCGGCGCTCAACTCCCGCCCGGCGAGTACGAGCTCGCGGTCAGGGCTCCGCCCGGGTACCGAGATGCCCGCCGACGCTTCCAGGTGGTCGCGGGGACGTCGCTCCCGTTGAAGATCGATCTCGAGCCCGAAGCCCCGGTCGCAGTCGTCGGCCCGACGGGAGAGGCAAGCGGACCCATGGGTGGTGAACGGAATCCCGGCACGGGTTCGCCCACGCCGGCCAAGGAACCGCAAGACCCCGGGCCGGCCGGAGCCTCGGGTTCGGACAAGGGGCCGGGAGATCACAAGGTGGCCGAGCCGACCGCCGCCGAGAAGAAGGCCGCCGAGGACAAGGTCGCCGCCGACAAGCTGGCCGCTGAGAAAGCCGCGGCGGACAAGAAGGTAGCGACGGACAAGGCTGGAGTGGACGCGGCCGCGGCGGACAAGAAGGCGACCGAGAAAGCTGGCGTGGACAAGGCCGCGGCGGACAAGTCGGCCGCGGACAAGAAGGCGTCCGACAAGGCTGCGGCGGACAAGGTGGCAGCGGACAAGGCCGCGGCTGACAAGAAGGCCACCGACAAGGCCGGCGCTGACAAGTCGGCCGCCGACAAGAAGACGACCGACATGGCTTCCGCGGACAAAGCGGCGGCGGACAAGGCCGCCGCGGACAAGAAGGCGACCGAAAAATCCGCGGCGGACAAGGCTGCGTCGGACAAGGTAGCAGCGGACAAAGCTGTCGCGGACAAGAAGGCGTCCGAGAAGGCCGCCGCGGACAAGGCTGCAGCGGACAAGAAGACGACCGACAAGGCCGCCGCTGACAAGGCCGTTGCGGACAAGTCGGCCGTGGACAAGAAGGCGACCGAAAAGGCCGCCGCCGACAAAGCAGCGGCGGACAAGTCGGCCGCAGACAAGAAGGCGACCGACAAGGCCGCCGCGGAAAAAGCAGCCGCGGACAAGGCGACCGCGGACAAGAAGGCGACCGACAAGACGGCCCCGGACAAGGCTGCCGCGGACAAGAAGGCGGCTGATAAGGCGGCCTCGGACAAGGCCGCCGCCGACAAGATGGCCGCGGACAAGAAGGCGGGCGACAAGGCGACGGCGGACAAGACGGCCAAGCCTGCTTCGCGCACCAGCTTCGCGGTGAAGTTCATCAGCCGGGAAGGCGGCGTCGACGTGCTGGTCGACGGCAAGCCCGCCGGGAAGACTCCTGCCGCTAAATTGGCCGGGTTGGCGTTCGGCCCAGTCTACAAGGTGACCGCGTCGAAGGCGGGGTTCAAGACGGTCGAGACTACCTTCTCGGGTGACGCGGCGAAGGACGAGATCGAGGTCGCGCTGAAGCTCGAGAAAGAGGCGAAGGACGACGGTTCGAAGAAGGCGCCGAGCACCGGGGCCAAGGGCAAGCTGGCCTGCGCGACGAAGCCTGCCGGCGCCGAGGTCTGGGTCGACGGCAAGGACATGAACCGTCAGACGCCGGTGCCCATCTCGAACCCGTTGGTGCTCCCGTCCGGGCCGCACAAGGTGATCTTCAAGCTCGACGGCAAGCAGAGCGGGCCGCACGCCATCGACATTCCCGAGAGCGAAGATCCGGTGCTCCTCAAGGGCATTCAAATCGAGTAGAGATCGCCGCCCTTCGTACTCCCGCGCCGATGAGCCACCTTTCAGAAGCCCAGCCGTTTCGCTACCCGCTCGACCGGGAGTTCGTCGAGCCCGACTGGAATCGCTTCGCCGGCTACCGCGGCGTGTCGACGTCGGACTGGGAGAGCGCGGTCTGGCAGCGCAAGCACACGGTCAAGAACGTCAAGGAACTGAAGGCGGCGCTGGGCGCCGTGCTCCCCGACGCGCTGGCGGCGAGCATCGAGCGCGACCAGCGCGATCGGGCAACGATGTCGATTCTCGTCACCCCGCACATGCTGAACACGCTGGTCGAGCGAGACCTCTGGGCCGACCCGCTGCGAAGGTACATGCTGCCGGCGTTCGACGACCGCCGCACCGACTGGCCCAGCCATCCGCGCGCCCAGCGCGACTCGCTGCACGAGCAGGACATGTGGAAGGTCGAGGGGCTCACCCATAGGTACCCGACCAAGGTGCTGGCCGAGATGATCGCGACCTGCCCCCAGTACTGCGGCCACTGCACCCGCATGGACCTGGTCGGCAACGACGTGCCGCAGGTCGACAAGCTCAAGTTCGCCATCCCCCCGAAGGACCGGTACCAACAGATTCTCGACTACCTGCGCGCGACGCCGGCGGTGCGTGACGTGGTGGTGTCGGGCGGCGACATCGCCAACGTCCCCATCGGGCAGCTCGAGCCCTTCGTGTCGGCGCTGCTCGACATTCCTTCCGTCCGGGACGTGCGGCTGGCCAGCAAGGGGCTGATGGGCATTCCGCAGCACTTCCTCCAGGACTCGGTGCTGCAGGCGTTCGACCGGCTGGCGAAGAAGGCGTTCAAGAACGGGGTCAGCCTCGCGCTCCACACCCACGTCAACCACGCGAACCAGGTGACGCCCCTGTTGGGCCGCGCGGCGCGAAAGCTGCTCGAGCTGGGCTTCCGCGACGTGCGCAACCAGGGGGTGCTGCTGCGCGGCGTGAACGCCACTTCGAAGGCGTTGCTCGACCTCTGCTTCATGCTACAGGACCACGCGAAGGTGCTGCCGTACTACTTCTACATGTGCGACCTCATCCCGAACTCCGAGCACTGGAGGGTGGCGGTTTCCGAGGCGCAGCAGCTCCAGCACGACATCATGGGGTACCTGCCCGGGTTCGCGACGCCGCGCATCGTCTGCGACGTCCCCTTCGTGGGGAAGCGGTGGGTGCACCAGGTGGCCGACTACGACCGCGAGAAGGGCATCTCGTACTGGACCAAGAACTACCGCACCGGCATCGAGGCCGATGATCCCGAGGCGCTCGGCCGGCGGTACGAATTCTATGATCCCATCCACCTGTTGCCCGAGGCCGGGCAGCGCTGGTGGGCGGAGCACGGGGCGCCGCGCGCGCGGGCGCCCTGATGCGCGCAACCCCATTCACCCCGAGCGAAGTCGAGGGGCACTCGGCCGCGAGCCCGCGGTCCCGCGCTCGGGCTGACCGGAAGCGGGCCGGGCCCTTCGGCGAAGCGACCGCGGCGGAGTGGGCCGACTGGCGGTGGCAACTGCGCAACTCGATCCGCTCGGTCGAGGCGCTGGCGCGGCACGTCCCCTTGACGCCGGACGAGCGGGCCGGCTGCGAGCTAACCGCCTCGGTGTTCCGGCTGGGCATCACCCCGTACTACCTGTCGCTCGTCGACCGGGACCACCCACTCTGCCCGGTGCGGATGCAGGCGATTCCCGTCAGGGCCGAGGCGCGGGTGGGGCG
>JAHFDQ010000083.1 GCA_023248915.1 Archangiaceae bacterium
ATCCACGACTCCGACGACCCGGTCGAGTTCGTCGGCGGAATCTCGTTCAACAACTTCAGTGGTGGCAACACTGTCACGAACTCGATCATCTACAAGATCGGGCACGGCGCCGCGGGCGAAGCCGGGGTCACCGTCGACAACAACTCCAATGCTGAAGTCTACAACACCACCGTTTGGGGCATGTACGGGAATTACGGGTTCTCCAACGGCAATGACGCCGCCTCTTCGTTGAAGGTAGTGAACACCATCGCCTTTAACAACGGCTGGGGGGCGGGCTACTGGGGCAACGGGACCTTCTCGTTGGGGTCCACCAACAACATCACCGATTCCCCAAACGACTATGGGGCCGGCGCGCTCACCGGCGTCTCGTGGACAGCGAACCCCAACCCTGGGCCGGGGTCCTGGGTCGTCTTCCGGAACCTGACGCCAGGCAGCGAGGACCTCCGGCTCCAGAGCTTCCCACTGAACAGCGCCCAGGCCGCTGGCACCAACCAATCGACGCGGTTCACCATCGACATCGAAGGGGGCACGCGCCCCGCAGTCTGGGACGTCGGCGCCGACCAGGTCACCGGCGTGCCGGCGCTGGTGCAGAGCCTGGCCGGGGGCCCCGGCGCTCCGGTCTCGTCGTGGTTGTTCACCATCAACCCGACCGGCGCCGGCAATCTCCTCGTCGTCGGCGTTCTACCATCGACCGTCAGCAGCGTCACCGACAATGCCCCTGGAGCCGGCAACGCCTATGTGTCGGTGAATGCCGTTGCCACCTCGCCTTATCGAACGGATATCTGGTACGCGAAGAACAGCCTCGCCGGTGCGACAGCCGTGACGGTCAACCTCGCGGGTGGTCCCTCCTACCCCGAAGTGTGGTTCGCCGAGTTCTCGGGAATCGATCCGACGAGCCCGCTCGACACTTCGGCAGTGGCCAGCGGACAGATTGGAAGCACCGTTTTCGCTCCCACGGTGCTCACTTCGACGGCACGGGCCGTCGTGTTCTCAATCGTCGGGTTCAGCCAGTCGTACGGCGGGTTGCGCGCCGGCAGCCCCTTCACCGCGATGCCGAGCCTCGCCGGCGACGACGCCGCCTGGGACGTCCCCCCCGGCATCGGAACCTACGGCGCGGTCTGGAACCAGAGCCCGAGCGGCCTCTACGGCGGCAGCACCGCCGCGTTCAAGGCGGCGCCGTAGCCTCCGTCACCTCATGAGGACCGCCTTGCGCCCGTCGATCTCCGACGCGTAGTCTCGCCCGCTGACATGGCCCGGGAAAAACACAACATCGCCCTGTCCGATGAGCACAACTCGCGCGGCATCGAGCTGGCCGACCGGGGCTGGCTGGACGAGGCCATCAAGGAATTCCGGAAGGCCATCGAACTCGACCCCGACTCGGCCCACGCCCACGACAACCTGGCCTGTTTCCTAACGGACGAACAAGCGCCCCAAACGCCGAGTCCGGGCTGAAGAGTACCGCGAGCTGCCCGGAGGATGACACTCGGAGAAGCGAGGAGGTGGCTCCACGAGGGCCAGTCTCCGAGCGGTGGCCGGAGTGGTACCGCTTGGCGGTCGAGCTGGCGGTGCAGATTCGGAAGACGAATCGCCCGCTCACCTTCGTGCTGGCGGCGGCCTTCATCGTCGTCACGGCCTTCTTCGCCTACTGGTCCTTCTACAGCCTGCGCATCGAGTCGGGGGTGCAACTCCCAACTCGGGAGCGAAGGCCCGCGTGGAAGAGCAGCCTGCGGCGGCCCTGAAGACGCCAGCGAAGGCCGTCTAGCAGCGGGCGCGCTCGCGCGCGGCACTCCGGGCACGGACATGGGCGCGAGCGGCATCTCCATCTTGCGGCTGACGTTCCTGGGCACGTCGGCGGCGCAGCCCACCATCAACCGGGACCTGTCGGGCATTTCGGTCAAGGCCGATGGCGACAGCCTGCTCTTCGACTGCGGCGATGGTTCTCAGCGGCAGATGATTCGGTACGGCACCGGCTTCGCCATCGACGCGGCCTTCTTCACCCACTTCCACGCCGACCACTACCTGGGAATCATCGGCTTTCTGCGCACCCTGGGGATGACGGGGCGGGAAGAGCCGCTGACGCTGTACGGCCCGGCGCCGGCCAACCGGCTCTTGCACGCCGCGGTGCACCTGGGAGTCGAACGGCTGGCCTTTCCCATCGAGATAGTCGAGCTGAAGTGCGGCGACGTGCTGGCGCGCGGCAACTACGAGGTGCGGGCGGTGCAGGCCGAGCACCGGGTGAACGCGCTCGGCTACGTGGTGAAGGAAGCCGAGCGGCCGGGGCGCTTCAACGACGCGATCTGCCCCGACCTGAGGCTCGGGGCCGACACCGTCAGCGCGTCGGCTCGACTTCAAGGCAGTGAGGGAGCCTAATTCTCCCCGTGAGCCTGAGCTCGGTGGGGACAGCGCTGGCGTGGTTCGCCCTCCAGCAGCTTCCCACCCCAATCGACTCGGCGGACCCCCGCCAGCAGTGGCTGCCCCATCTCGCCTGCGACGACCAGAGTGGTTGCACCGCCGCCTGGAGCGCCACCGACCTGAACGACGAGGAGGTCACCTCGCGGTGGCTGTACCCCGACGGAGGGATGGGCCCCGTCGGCGGCCTCGGCGGCCTCATGTCCAGCACCGTCCTCGAGGGCTTCGGCGCTTCCCGTGGCGCCAGGTGGTACCTGTACGACGTCTCTGGGAGCGGGGGCGACCAGAACCTCTACGTCGCCTACACGCGCGACGCCGGGGCCTCCGCCGGTACCGCCACGATATCCGCCATCGACCCGCTGGCAGGCACCCCGGGCTACGGCGCCATCTGCTCGGGCCTCAGCACCAACCTCGTGGCCCACGTGACCGACCGGACCGGCTGCTGCCGCAAGGTACGGGTCCGCCGGGTGGCCGACGACGGCGGCTTCCCCGAGGCCGACTCAGTGCAGATTGCGTCCGGGGCCAACCACGTCGTGGACCCCATGGTGACGTCCCTGAACGGCACCTTCTACATCGTCTTCCTGGACCGCTTCGACAGCAACCAATTCGACCCGTACCTGACGCTCTGGAGCGAGGCGAACGCCCCCGTCCTACAGCACATCCAACTGGCCGGCACGCCCAACGACGAAGGGTTCCCCACCATCGCGGCCGACACTGACCACCTGCTGGTGGCCTGGGAGCAGTGGCTCCCCGGAAGCATCGAGGTGGACGTGTACCGGGTTGAGCTGGACGGAGGAACCAGCGGCAAGCTGCTGACGTTCCCCAGCGCGGAATCCCCGCACCTTTCCTGCCGGGCGGGGCGGTGCCTCCTCGGCTACAGCGAGGGCCTCCCCGACGGCGGTGGCCAGGCGGTGGTGACGGAGTTGGTCCTCGCCGACGGAGGACTGTTGGCTCAGACGCTGTTCAGCGGGACGGCGGGCCCCAGCCGGAGAGAGAACTGGCTGGCTCACGAGAGCAACCAGGCGGCGCTCTTCCTCTACGGAAGGGACGGGCCCGACGGAGGTTCGCGCCTCTGGCTGACGCGGATTCTCGTCGCGGCTCCTGACGGGGGCTTCGACGCAGGGCCGGACGCAGGCGATTCGGGGCTCGATGCTGGGGCGGACGCAGGCGGCGGCGCAAACGACGCCGGCGACGGCGGCGCGACGGACGCAGGTGCCGGCGGCGCGGACGCGGGCGACGCCGGGCTCGATGCCGGAACAGACGCAGGCGGCGGCGGAACCGACGCAGGCGACGGCGGCGCGGCGGAGGGCGATGCCGGGCTCGACGCAGGAGCGGACGGAGGTGCCGGCGGACTCGGCGGGGGCGACGCCGGCGAGGCCGACGCCGCCTCGGACGGTGGCCACCCGACTCTGGCCGGCAAGGGGCTGCGGGTGGGGTGTGGCTGCGCAGGCGGACCCGGCTCGCTCGCCTGGGGCCTCGTGGCCCTCGCCGGTCTGTGGCGACGCCGCGTACGCTAGAGGGCCTGCGGAAGACGCCGACCGCGCGGACCGCGCCCGGAATCCCGAGGATCGCCGAGATCGTTTACAGCTAGGCTGGGACCGTGCGCTCGACGACGATTGCCCGCTGCTGGCTCATTGCCTGCACCTCTGCACTGCCCCTGTCGTCGGGCTGCCTTTGCATCTCGCCCGCTTCGCTCCAGGGGTTCGCCTGCGAAGCGGACGGCGGGTGCGAATTCCAGGGCTTCACCTGTTGCGGCGATCGCGTCTGCCGGCACGAGTGCGGACCGGCGGATGGAGGCCGGGAAGACGCCGGGCCGCCGGACGCGGGCGTCGCAGGCTGTGGCCCCTCGACGTGCGAGGGCTGCTGCGACGGCCCTGTCTGCCGGACAGGCTTTGCCGAGACCACCTGCGGCGCTGCCGGCGCCACCTGCCGGGCCTGCGACGGCGTCGCCGAGAGATGCGTCGGCGGCGCCTGCCTGAACGCGCTCGGAATCGGCAGCGCGTGTTCCACGGGCCACGCGTGCGTCAGCGGCTTCTGTGTCGAGGGCCGGTGCTGCGACCGCGCGTGCCAGGAGGAATGCGCCACCTGCAGCGCCGCGGGTTCAGAAGGCCGCTGCGTCCCGAGGCTGGAGGGCACGGCGGCGGCCGGCTGCGCCCCCTTCGCGTGCGATGGCGTCGGCACCCCCTGCCCGACCGCGTGCCTGACGCTCCACCAGTGTGCCGGCGGTCGCTACTGCGACACGGGCTCGGGCCAGTGCCTGGCCAAGGGGACGAACGGGCAGCCCTGCGCCAAGGCCACCGAGTGCGCCAGCGGCATTTGCGCCGACCAGGTCTGCTGCGACGCCGCCTGCTCGGGCAGTTGCGACCGCTGCAACCTGGTGGGCCGGTCGGGCCAGTGCAGTCCGGTGGACGCGGGCGACCCCGGTGTTCCGGCGTGCGCACCGTACACCTGCAACGGCGCCCTTTCGGACTGCCCCATCACCTGTGGTTCCGGCTGTCCGGGAAGCACCTACTGCTCGGGAACCTACTGCTCGGCGAAGAAGGACCTGGGGCTTCCGTGCAGCGGCACCGTCGAGTGCAAGGGTGGCACCTGCGTGAGCGGCGTCTGCTGCGACACCGGGTGCGCCGGGGAATGCCGGGCGTGCGTCGTCGACGCCGGAGCGCCGGAGGACGGCACCTGCACGCTGCTGTCCCAGGCGAAGGTGTGCCGCCCGGCGTCCGGGCTCTGTGACGTCGAAGAGCGCTGCGGCGGCGGCGCCGCCTGCCCCTCCGACGGGTTCGCCGTGGAGGGCGCAAGCTGCGGGACGAGCACCTTCGGCTCGTGGAGCTCGTGCGAATACGACGGCGGAGTCTGTTCCCCGACCGGCAGCCGAGCCCGCGACCGACACGACCCGGTCTGTCACGGCGGCCTCTGCCAGCCGGACGCTTCGACCGACACGGACTCGACCGCGTGCGCCCGCAACACGGAAGGCGCTCCTTGCGGGGCGCCGACGCTCGGAACGTGGAGCGCTTGCAACTACGGCGACGTCTGCGCGCAGAGCGGCACGCGAACCCGCAACAACCTCGTCCCGGTGTGCCAAACCAGTGTTTGCGAACAGGCGGCCACCGTCGAGACCGACAGCGCGGGCTGCGCCCGTCCGACCGACGGCATGAATTGCGCGCCGACCACCAACGGCGGCTGGTCCACCTGCGCGACGCCGGCGCTCGACGGCACCTGCCTCGGCACCCGCGACCGGGTCCGAACGAAGTGGACATGCGACGCAGGCGCGTGCGGCTCGAGCGCCGCGGGCGAGTCGGAGCCGTGCGGGCTGGGCGACGGCGAGCAGTGCGCCGAGTGCGTCTGCGACGTCGGCGACACCTGCAAGTACATCTGCTCGGGATGCCTGGACGGCGGCTGCTTTCCGTCCCTGACCAGCGACTACTGCATTGGCGTCCCTGGTGGTTGCTAGGTCCCGGAGCCAGTCCGGCACCAGCTACCGGGTCCTCAGGTCCGAGTCGGCGGCGTCATGTACGAAGTACGAATGCCCCTCCTGCCAACCTTCGCCTTCTTCGCGCTGCTGGAGGGGGGCGCCCGCACCGGCTACAGCAGCACAAGCGCCTGCGCCTCGGGGATGGGCGTCTTCCCCAGCAGCCGCAGGCGGGGCGGGCCGTTCCAGCGCCGGAAGGCCTCGCGCACATGCCGCGCCCGCGTCTCCAGCAGCCGCTGCCGGTGGAGCGGCCCCGGGCACAGCGGGAACCAGGCGCCCAACCGAGACAGCGCCCTGCCCAGCTCGCGCTCCACCTGCGCCTTCTCTTCCCGGGACAACCCGGGGCGGATGAATACCTTCAGGTCCAGGTCGCTGCTGGAAGGCCCCGGCCCGTACTCCCTCACCCCCGACTTCTTCCCCACCTTGAGCGCGCCACCCCGGTAGGCCTCGGGGTCCACCCGGCGCAGCGCCCGCCTCTCCATCACCCGGCTCCCGTGAGCCACCACGCCCACCAGCCGCTCGCCCAGGTGGCGCCGCAGCGTCCGGCGGAGGGCGGCCAGCAGCTCGGGTGTCACCCCCACCAGCACCTCCCGGCTTCCCTCGCGCAACCCCGGAAGCTCCACGTGGCCCAGCTTCAGCGCCAGCGCCCGCGCGCGGCGGTAGCCGTAGGTGCGCTCCGGAAGATGGCGCGAGGTGGCGATGAAGCGCTTCCATTCGCCGAAGCCGTCCATCCTCGAGCGGCCGTAGCACAGCGCCGCCAGGCGCTCCGGCTCCATGCCTGGCCGAATCACCTCGTTCCACCTCCTCGGCGGCGCCACCGGCCGGGAAAGCAACGGCACCATCGCTGCCACCCATCGTTCGGCGAGTCGCTTCACCCGAGCCGGCACCTCGGCGTCCGCGTCCAACAGCATCGCCCGCCAACTCTCCTGCGGCCTCCGCGTCCACCGGCGCACGAAGCGCGGCGCCTTCCCGAGGACGTCGAACAACGGCGCCTCGCAGCGCTGCTGGAAGAAGCGGAACACGCACTGGCCGGGACCGCGCAGCTCGCGGAGCGCCTGCGTCAGCCTCACCGCCCTCCGCCGCTCGGTGCGGCTGCCCGCCTCCGAGTCAAAGCCGAAGAAGCGCGCCAGGCCATCGAGGAAGCCGTCCTCGTATCGGCGCTGGTACCTGCGCCGGAGCGACCTCCGGAGCGCGGCGACGGCTTCGCCCCTCACCGCCCCCGCCTCCGCCAGGACGTCGGCCAGCACCTGCGTCTGCCGCATGAAGAGCAGGCGGTGCAACCGCACCGGGTAGGTGTCCTCCAGCAGCCGGTAGTCCGGCACGTAGTCCCGGAAGAAGCGCACCGTGGAGTAGTCGAGGAAGTGGCCGTCCAGCCGGACGTTGCCGGGCGTGGGGCTCTGGCAGTGAATCTGCATCGCGTCGGTTCGGCCGGCGTCGTGCCCGAGGTTGTCGGCGAAGCGCCGGGCGAACGAGCACACCTGGCTGGGCCGGCGAGCGTCGAACCGGGGATTCCCCAGCGCGCGCCCGACGTGGGTGAAGAGAGGGAAGAAGGCCTCGGGCCGGTTGGACCACCAGCGCAGGTGGCCCAGGCGGAAATGGGTGAAACAGACGCGCACCGCCGCCGCCGCGGGCCAGCGCCTCCGGGTGTTGTCCAGCGTGGTGGCTCCATTGGAGACCAGCGCCAGCACCTCGGGAGTGTCGAAGCCCAGGCGGGCCAATTCGTCCGCCACCGTCGCCTCCCACAGCGCCCGAGGGAAGGAAACGAAGCCGTCCTGGTGGTAGCGGCGGCCCCTCCACGCCAGCGGAGTCGGGCCACAGCCTTTCAGGGTGAGCTCGCGCCGCCCCACCGCCGTTTCAACCGTGCCCAGGTACACCGAGCGCCCGTCGCCGCGCGGCCCCCGGCGCCGGTCCAGCGCCACCATGTCCGAGTAGCGGGTGGCCGGCAGCACCGTCGTCGGGCGGGCGAAGGTGGCCAGGCCGCCCACCGCTTTCAGGTAACGCGCCGTCCACGGCAGGGCCAGCCGCCGCTGGAGGCCTTCGTTCACCCACAGCACCCGCGCGGCGGGGGCCGGCCCCACCGGCGTCTCCACGTGGTAGCGCCCGCTGGGTGGCAGCAGCAGCGGCTGGAGTTTGGCCGCGGCCCGTTGTCGCGCGCGCCAAGCCGGGTAGCGCTCCAATTCGCGCGTGAAGTCCCGGAGTGAGCGGGCGCGGAACACCGGCGCCGCACCCCGCCGGCCGGCGTCGGCCAGGACGTAGCCGCCGCCTTGGCGGTAGAGGTTGGCGGGGGTGAAGTCCACGCGCAGCTCGGCCTCTTCCTCGAAGGCCTGGACGCGTTGCCAGAGGGCAAACAACTCCGCAACCTCGCCCTTCGGCAACGGCTGCGAGAGCCTCTCCGCGAGGCTGGGGCCGGGCAGCAGCTGGCGCAGGAGCGCCCCTTTCGCCGGACGGGCACCCACCAACCTAGCCACGGGAATGCCCGCCGCCCGCAACCGGCGGTGCAGTCGCACCTCTTCAGCCAGGCGGGCTCTCGCCTCCGGCGTGGGGTGAGCCACCTTGAGGGCGTACCGCCCGAACCGGCGCACCTGCGCGGTGCTGCCGGTCCCCACGAGCGGCAGCTCATCCCAGGGCCGCGGATTGCCCCACCCAGGGGGCGGGGCGAGAGCGCGGCGCTTCCGGCTCAAGCGGCTCCGGCCGTCCGCGGCAGCGGGCACGCCTCGGCCAGCTCGGTCGCGTCGCCGCCCGACTCGGCGAGGAAGGCGGCCCGCAGTCGGTGGGCCAGTTCCTCGGCCGCCGCGGAAGGAGGCGCGGCCCCTCGCGCCAGTGCCCGCCGCAGCTCGCGGTGGAGGCCTGGAGCCACCGCCAGCGCAGGCCACCGGGCCCGCACCTGCCCGAGGGAAATCTCGTCGTGAAGGTCTTGCTGCAGGCCGGCCCGTGTGCCGGTGATGCCGCCGGCCCAGACGCGGTACGTCACCAGCGGCTCTTCCAGGTTGGCCGCCCGAGTCAGCGCGAGCGCCCGGGTCCACAGCTCGTAGTCGCCGGCCACCTCGAGCGACGCGTCGTACCGGAAGCCCAGCGCCGCACGCCACACCACCGACGAGTGCAGGAATGGCGGGGCGAAGAGGCAGCGCCACCGGATGGCGCCGTCCGAGGCCGGCATGCGCCAGTGCCCCAACGGGCGACCCGCCTCGTCCACGGTGGAGCACCCGCTGCCCACCAATCCGACGCTCGGGTGCCCGTCCAGGAACGCCAGCTGCCGGGCCAGCCGATTGGGGAGGCAGACGTCGTCCGCGTCCAGCCGGGCGATGAAGTCGCCGCGCGCCTCGGCCAGGCCGCGGTTCGCGGCGACGAAGGGGCCTCCGGGACGCTCCAATCTCAGCACCCGGAGGCGCGCGTCCCTCACGGACGCGAGCAGCGAGGGGGTGGAGTCGGTCGAGGCGTCGTCCACCACCAGGAGCTCGAGGTCGCTCACCGTCTGCGTCAGGACGCTGTCCACCGCCTGCTGGAGGAAGCGCTCGGCGTTCCGTGCCGCCATGACGACGCTGATCCGCGGATTCACGCCTGCCGGGATAGTCGGTCCCCAGAGAGCCCGTCAATGCCGCCTTGTGTGGGTTGCGCGGCGTCTCCATAATCGCCGGCGATGGGCGAGCCGCCGAAGAAGGGCAGGTCTCCGGACGTTCTCGGCGTCCACGAATCCTTCCAGCGCCTGGACCAGGCGCTGAACGCCTGCCCTCCGGGAGCCTTCGAAGGGGTGGGCGGCGATGTCGCTTTTTTCGTCTGCGGCTCGAAGCCTCCGCAGTGGCAGATCACCGCCCTCGCGGGCCAGGTGGTGGTCCGGCCGGGCAACCCGGCGTTCCCGGTGTTCCGGGTGGGCATCACCGCGCGGGCCCTGTCGTACCTGGTGCAAGGGCGGCTGGACGTCGCCCGGGCCTTTCGGGAGAAGCAGCTGGCGGTGGAGGGGGACCTGGCCGCGCTGGGGCGGTTCGTCCGGTGCTTCGGGGAAGCCGAGGGCGCGGCCGGGGGCGCCACCTAGCAGATCCATACGGCGCGGAAAGTGCTAGCTTGCTCGCTCCACTTTTCAGGGAGGGTCCCATGGCAGGCGTCAAGCTGGACACCGTTCGCAGCGGCGTGAAGCTGCTCTCCGGCGTGCTGAAGGAAGTCGACAACCGCTACGACGGCAACAAGAAGCTCAGCCGGTCCGAGCTCAAGGACTACATCGACACCTTCGGCGACGGCGCGTCGCTGGACAGCGCCCTGGACCAGGTCTTCAAGTATGCCCAGAAGAAATTCAATACCCGCCAGCCCACGCTCTCCGAGCTGAACAAGGCTCTGGCGGACGCGGCGAAGGGGGCCGCCCGGGCTGACACGGACCACTCGAAGACGCTGTCCCGCGCCGAGCGCCGGGCGATGGCGGACACCTGGCAGGCGGTGGTGGACTTCGCCCAGGACTACAAGGGCTCGAAGGTCAGCGACATCGTCGAGCCTCGCGGCGCGCCGTAGCGCCCCGGGAAGCCTCGGGGCGCCGCGCCCCAGCCGTGAACCGCTCCGTCCAACCGCCGGGCTTCATCGAGGTGGAGCTCGGCTCGTACTGCAACCGGCGGTGCGCCTGGTGCCCGAACGGCTGGTCCGAGCGGGGTCGCGAGCGCCGGCAGCTGCCCGCCTCCGTGTGGCGCGCGCTCCTGGACGACTTGGCACGGGCTCGCTACCGCGGCTGGCTGGCGTTCCACAATTACAACGAGCCGCTGGCCGACCCGAAGCTGTTCCTCCGCCTGTCTCAGGCAAGGCGGGCCCTTCCAAGGGCCCGCTTCGAGGTCCACACCAACGGCGACCTCTTGAACCGGGCGATGCTGGAACGGCTGGCGGCGGGAGGGGTGGACGTGGTGCGGGTGACGCTCTACCCGGCCGCGTCCCGCGCCTTCGAGCCGCCCGAGCCGCGCCGACTGAACGAGCTCTTCGCCCGGCTGGGGCTGCCGGCGCGCGGCAGGGTGCAGCGGCGTTCCGGCCGGCTGGAGCGCCGGGCGTGGGTGAGCCGCCTCTTGCTGGTGGCCCGCGCGCCTCGCATCTCTCGCTACACCGACCGGGCGGGGAGCGTCGGCCTGGCCTGGCTGGCGGCGAAGCGGAAGCGGCGCCGCCCTTGTCTCTTGCCCTGCCACTCGGCGGCCGTCGACTGCCACGGCAACCTGAAGCTCTGCTGCCACGTCTACGACAGCCGGGACCCGGCGAACGCGCCGTACGTGCTGGGCAACGTGGGCGCGACGCCCTTCTCGGCGCTTTGGGCGTCCGCGCGCATGGAGGACCTGCGAAAGCAGCTTCGCCGGGCTCGCTTCGCCGGCCTCCCTGCCTGCGCCAGCTGCCGGCACCGGCCTAGCGCCGCGAAGGAGCGGCAAGAGCGGGACCGAAGCCCGCGGCTTCGTTCGGGGCTCCTTCGCAGACCTCCCGAGGGAAGGAGGCAGTGTGTGTGTTTGACTCCTTCCGAAGGGCCGAGTTGTCGAGGGAGGACTGCGCGGTAGAATCCGTGAAGGAGAGAACCCTTGGGGGAAGCGAATCGGGCACAATTCAGCCGCGAGGCCATCGCCCTCTCGTGCGTGGGCCTCCTCGCGGCGGTCTCGCTCCTCGAGTTCGGGCGAGCGGAAGCCGCCATCGCGTTCAAGGCGGCGACGCAGTTGTCCGGGACGCCCCTCACCATCAGCACCCCCACGGGGACCGCGCAGAATGACGTCCTGGTCGCCTGCATCGGCTTCCGGACGGGCTCGGGAACGCCGACCACGGACGTCACCGTCTTACCGCCGCCCGGTTGGACGCTGGTGCGCCGCCTGGACAACCCCGAGTACAACGGGCTAGCCGTCTATTACCGGGTAGCCGGCGCGAGCGAACCCACCAGCTACACCTGGAGCTTCGCCTGCAACACCGCCTGCACCTTTCACGCGGCCGCGGGCGGAGTCCTGGGTTTCACCGGGGTGAGCACCTCGACCCCGATTGACGCGGAAGGGGGACAGAACACCCCCTACGGGCTACTTCACGCGGCGCCCAGCGTCGCCACCACCGTTGCCAACACCATGCTGGTGACCTCGCACGCCTACGGTTCGGGAGGGACCTGGTTGCCACCCGCAGCGCCCACCCTGATGACCGAGGCGGCAGACCTGCAAGCGGACAACGAATCGATCGAGATCAACTACGTCCTCCAGGCAGCTGCCGGGGCGACGGGCGTGAGAACGGCGACCGCTTCAATCGACGACGACACCGGCAACGCCCACGTGCTGGCCCTGAAGCCGGCCGGCGCGCCTGCCATCGCACTTCGGGGCATCAAGAGCGCATCAATGGTCGAGGCCGTCCAGCCCAACCCCATCTTCTTCGTCCCGGCGGGAACGGCGCAGAACGACGTGATGATAGCCAGCATCGGGTTTCGCCCCGAGACCACTCCGAACACGGGCGTCACGGTGACTCCCCCCGCCGGGTGGACGCTGGTGCGCCGCGTGACCAACACCGACTACAGCTCGCTGGCCGTCTACTATCGTGTCGCCGGGGCAAGCGAGCCCGCGAGCTACACCTGGGGCTTCGCCTGCGACGCGACCTGCGTCTTCCAAGCAGCTACGGGGGGTATTGCGACCTTCTCCGGGGTTGACACCTCCAGCCCCGTCAACGCGGAGAACGGGCAGACGACGCCCACGGCGCTCACCCACACCGCGCCAAGCGTCACGACCACCGTGGCCAATACGATGGTGGTGACGTCGCACACCTTCGGTTCTCCGGCGACGTGGTCGCCGCCCACCACTCCCACCGCGATGGCCGAGGTCATGGACTCGCAGGTCGGCTGGGAGTCCACCGAGGTGAACTACGTCCTCCAACCGGCGGCGGGAGCGACGGGGGCGCGGACCGCCACCGCCGCGGCGGACGCAGACACCGGCTGCACCCACACCCTGGCGCTGCGCCCGGCGCCCGGCCCCCCCACCAAGCTGGCCTTCAATGTCGGCCCGTCCAACACCACGGCAGGCGCGTCCATTTCCCCGGCCATCGTGGTCGCGGTGCAGGACGCCTTGGGCCAGACGGTCACCTCCTCCACCGCCGCCGTCACCCTCGCCATCGGCACCAACCCTGGGGGCGGAACGCTGAGCGGCACGCTGACCGTGGCCGCCGTCGCGGGCGTCGCCACCTTCAGCGGCCTGTCCATCGACAAGGCAGGGCCCGGATACACCCTGACCGCGTCGTCCACGGGACTCACCGGCGCCACCAGCGCCGGCTTCAACATCACGGCCGGGGCCGCGAACCGCCTGGCCTTCACCGTCCAGCCTTCCAACACCACCGCCGGCGCCTCCATTGCCCCGGCCGTGCAAGTGACGGTGCAGGACAGCCAGGGCAACACCGTCACCTCCTCCACCGCCAGCATTACCCTCGCCATTACCACCAACCCAGGCGGAGGCACCCTCTCCGGCACCAACCCGAAGAGCGCCGTCGCCGGCGTCGCCAGCTTCTCCAACCTCGCCATCGACAAGGTGGGAGTGGGCTACAAGCTGACGGCCACCTCCGGCGCCCTCACCGCCGACACCAGCGCCGCCTTCAACATTGCGGTGGGCGCCGCCAACAAGGTGGCCTTCACCGTCCAACCGTCCAACACCACCGCCGGGGCCGGAATAGCACCGGCCCTTCAGGTGACGGTTGAGGACAGCCAGGGCAACACCATTACGTCCTCGACGGCCAGCATTACCCTGGCCATTTCCACCAACCCGCCCGGCACCGGCATTCTCTCCGGCACGGTGACGCAGAGTGCCGTCGCCGGCGTCGCCACCTTCGCCGGCCTCTCCATAGACAAGTCCGGCAACGGCTACGCCCTGTCGGCTACGTCCGGCGGACTCGCCAGCGACACCAGTGCCAACTTCAACGTTACGGCCGGCGCAGCCAGCAAGCTGGCCTTCACCGTCGCCCCCAGCACCACCACCGCCGGCGCCTCCATAAGCCCCGCCGTCCAGGTGACGGTACAGGACGCCCTCGGCAACACCATTACCTCGTCCTCCGCCAGCATTACCCTCGCCATTGGCACCAACCCGGGCAGCGGCACCCTGTCCGGCACCAACCCGAAGAGTGCCGTCTCAGGCGTCGCCACCTTCGCCAACCTGTCCATTGACAAGGCCGGAGTCGGCTACACCCTGACGGCCACTTCCGGCGCCCTCACCCCCGACACCAGCGCCGCCTTCACCATTAACCCCGGCGCCGCCACCAAGCTGGCTTTCACCGTCTCTCCTTCCACCACCACCGCCGGCGCCACCATTGCCCCGGCCGTCCAGGTGACGGTACGTGACGCCCTCGACAACACCGTCACCTCTTCCACCGCCAGCATTACCCTCGCCTTCGGCGCCAACCCCGGAGGCGGCACCCTCTCCGGCACCAACCCGAAGAGTGCCGTGGCCGGCGTCGCCACCTTCTCCAACCTCTCCATTGACAAGACGGGAGTGAATTACACCCTCACCGCCTCCTCGGGAGGCCTCACCGGCGCCACCAGCGTCACCTTCGACATTGTGCCGGGCGCCGCCAACAAGCTGGCCTTCAC
>JAHFDQ010000433.1 GCA_023248915.1 Archangiaceae bacterium
TGGGCCCGCGCCCGGGTCGGCGCAGGTCTGTGTGCAGCCGTAGCAGGCCGGCGCCGCGCGGCTCTGGCACGCCAACGTGGTGAGGGTGAAGTCGCCGGTGCTGGGGTTCGGCGTCGAGGCGTGCGCGAACTTGAGCGCGGTGATGAAGGCCTTGTTCCCCGTCGGAGCCGGGGCCGGGCACTGGCTGACGTCGAAGTCGGTGGCGCCGCCGCGCTGGAAGTAGGCGATGCCGGGCTTGCCGTCCGAGTCGATGGCGATGGACGTGTACAGGCCCAGGTCGGCGCTGGCCCCGTCGAGCGTCAGGGTGTGCCACTGGCCGTCCGCGCCCCTCATCGCGAGCTTCAGGTCGCCGTGGGTGGCGTCGTAGTAGCTGACGTAGGCGTAGGCGCCGTTCACCGCGATGTCGGTGTACCGGCCGACGTCGTCGCCGGGGTCGACGATGCCCCCGCGCGCGCCCGAGGGCCCGTACTTCACCGTGCCCGAAGGCACGCCGTCGACATAGTCGAGGCGAATGCGCTTGCCGTCGGCGTCGAAGTGGTAGACGACCAGGTCGCCGTACTGGCCGTCGTAGGCGGACGCCAAGAGCTCGGTCTTCGCGGCGTCGGCGGCCAAGGAAGAGAACCGGCCCAGGTCGTCGGACTGCAGCGGGGGCAGCTCGGCGCACACGCACTTCACCAGCGGCAGGTGGCAGGTGTCCCAGATGTCGCGGGTGTCCTGGAAGGTGGCGATGAAGCCGGTCTGGCACGAGACCGGGCACGCGGCCTCGGCGCGGCCGGTGGGGCTGGTGTAGTCCTGGCAGCGGTCGATGGCCGGCACGCACGCCTTGCCAGGGTCGCAAACGCCACCGCAGGGCAGGTCGGCCAGGCACTCGCCCTGGAAGCAGGAAAGGCCGGCGGCGCACGCGCCCGCCGCGTCGCAGGGCTTGAAGCGGCAGCGGCTCGAGACGCCGTAGCTGTCGGTCCACGTCTCGCAGAACCGGTCGCCCCGGTCTCCGCAGTCGGCGTCGGTGCCGCACGAGAGGTACTTGTCGAAGCACTTCTTCCGGTCGGCGGGGCAGGTTTGGCCGGGGCAGCAGTCGGCTTCGGTGTTGCACTTGCGGTCGGCGGTCACGCAGCAGGACAGGTTGGTCTGGCCCTTGACCGCCGAGCAGTTGAAGTGGTCAGCGCAGTCGGACGAGTCGGTGCAAGCGTTCAGGTGGTCGGGCTGGTTGCCAGCGATGTCCCTACACGGGTCGACGCCGCGGAGCGGGGGCCCGCCGCACTTGCACCCGGCGATGGACACAGCGGCGAGCACGACCAGGAACGCGCGGGGACGGAAAACCATGAGCAGAACCTCGGCTTCGAAGGAAAGGCGCGGAATCCTACCTCCACAGGGGCGAGGGGCGACAGCCTTCCAGGTGTTTGACCCTTCGCGGGCAAGTCTCTAACCTTCGGTCCATGCGCCTGTCCCGGTCGGTCGTGGTCGCCCTTGTCCTGGTTTCGGCCCCAGCGTTCGCTCAGGAGGACGACGATCTGCTCGCCCCGCTGGCGCCGACTGCGGGGAAGAAGAAGCCTCCGCCGAAGGCGAAGCCGCCGCCCGTGGTGCGCCCGGCCGCTCCGCCCGAGGTGGCGGCACCGCCCGCGGCGCCGGCCAAGTCCACGCTGTTCGTGAAGGTGCCGGCCGGGTTGAAGGGCGCCAAGGTGTACGTCGACCACGGCGCGGTGGCCTCGTCGCCCGGTGAGGCGCTCGAAGTCAGCGCCGGAGACCACCTGGTCGAGGTGAAGCTGCCGGGCTACGCCGACTTCAGCAAGTCGGTGAAGGCGGCCGGAGGGAAGCTGGTCGAGGTGCAGGCGACGCTCGAGGCGGTGGCCGGCCTGTTGTCGGTGACCGGCGACCCGGCGGGCGCCACGGTGGCCGTCGACGGGAAAGAGGTCGGCGCGCTGCCGGTGTCGGGCGTCGTCCTCGCGCCGGGAGATCACCGGGTGTCGGTCATGAAGGACGGCTACAAGTCCGACTTCCAGACCGTCTCGGTGCAGAAGGGCAAGGAGTCCGCGATGGTCGCGAGGCTGACGCTGTCGGAACGGGCGGTGACCGCCTATTCCGGTCCGCCGCCGACCGACCTGGGCGCAGCGACTCCCGGCCCGTCGGTTCCTCTCGAGGCGGCCCCCGCGTCCGTCGAGACTCCGGTATACAAGCGCTGGTACGTCTGGGCCGGCGTGGCCGCGGTGGTGGCGGGCGCCGCGGCGGGGACGGTGGTGGCGACGCAGGGTTCGGCCGCCAAGCCGTTCACCGCGACCGACATCTGCCAGGGCCCCTGTGACGGCTGCATCGGGCTGGCTTGCTTCATGCCTCGATTCTGAGCGCGAGCTCCCAGGCGCGGGTGCGACCCGCGGCACGGAGCGCCGTTCCTGACGGGGGTTGAATGAGCGCCCGTTCCTTACTGGCCCTTGGCGCAGCGCTCGGGGCCTGCCTCGCCCCGGTCGCGGCGCTCTGTGAAGAGGTCAGCCCTGAGCTGCAATTCTGTTTCACGTCGCTGCGGGACGGCGAGCGGGCGAGGGCGGAGCTGGCGCTGGGGCCCTTGACCGGGCTCGCGTTCTACCGCGCCGAGCTCGAGGTAGACCCGCTGGGGCGGGAAGTGACCGGCAAGTTGGCGGTGACTGCGCCGGCGCGCGCGGCCGGGCCCGGGCCGCTCTTCTTGCGGTCGACCCCCAACGCC
Organism: Archangiaceae bacterium; assembly: GCA_023248915.1. Taxonomy (GTDB): domain Bacteria; phylum Myxococcota; class Myxococcia; order Myxococcales; family Myxococcaceae; genus JAHFDQ01. The sequence goes on from JAHFDQ010000433.1 coordinate 2,696, forward strand.
TTCGGGGCCGGTCGGGTGGCGCTGAAGAACGTCCGGGTGAACGGGCAGGCAGCGAAGATCGAACACCCCGAGCCGTCGCTGGTCCGGCTGGTTTCGGCCGGGCCCGCCGTAGCTGCGGGCGGAGCGTTGGTCGAGCTGGACCTTCAGGCGACGGTCCCGATGGCGCCGAGGGAAAGCGCGAGCCTCGCGGGCTCGCTGACCGGCGGAGGCGGGTCGCGCGGGGGCGGCGACTACGGCGCCTTCATGGCGGCCCCCGAGGTGATGAGCCTGGCGGGCCTGCTACCGGCGCTGCCTCCCGCGGACGCCGGTGGGGAATTGGCGGCCGGCCCGACCGGCATCGGCGACCTGGCGCTGTACGAGCCGTCGAACTGGCTGGTGTCGGTGACGGTGCCGGCGGGCTACCGGGTGCACGCGGCGGGCACGGCGCTCGGCGAGGTGCCCGGGAAGAAGGGGAGGGTGAGATTCACCTTCGCGATCGCCGCCTCGCGCGACTTCCCGCTGTTCGTCAGCCGTGGCTACGAGGTCGAGACGGCGACGGTGGACGACATCGTCGTCGAGAGCCACTTCGCGCCGGGCGACGCCAAGTCCGGCAAGCAGGCGCTTCGGCACGCGGCGTCGGCGCTGGTCGAGTTCCAGAAGCGCCTGGGTCCGCTTCCCTTCCGGACGTTCAAGGTGGTCGAGGCCCGGCTGACGGGGGGCGCGGGCGGAATGGAGTTTCCCGGGCTGGTGACGGTGTCGACGGCGCTGTACCAGGGCGCTGCGAACCCGCTGGCGGCGTTCGGCATCCCCGGCTTCGAGGGGCTGGCCGGGCTCGACGCCTTGCCGTTCGATGAGGCCGGGCTGGGCAAGAAGATGGACCGGCTGCTCGAGCTGACGGTGGCGCACGAGGTCGCCCACCAGTACTTCGCCGGGCTGGTGGGGTCGGACCCGGTGGCCGCGCCGGTGGTGGACGAGGCGCTGGCCCAGCACGCGGCGCTCCTGTACCTGGAATGGAAGCACGGCCGGGCGGTCGCCGACGAGGTCCGGCAGTCCGACCTGGTGGGGGCGTACCAGCTCTATCGCCTGACGGGGGGCAAGGACGGCGCGGCCGACCGCGCGACCGGCGCGTTCGCCAGCGGGCTCGAGTACGGGGCGCTGGTGTACGGCAAGGCGCCGCTCTTGCACGACGAAGAGCGGAAGCTGGTCGGCGACGCGGCGTATTGGAAGGCGCTGCGGGCGTACGTCGACGGCTACCGTTTCCGCTGGGCCAACCGCGACGGGTTTACCCAGGAGCTGGCGAAGGCGGCTCCGGACAAGGCGAAGCCGCTCAAGGCGTTGAGGCGGCGCTGGTGGAACGAGGCCCACGGCGACGAAGACCTGGGCGCGCCCGACCTGGCCGGGCTGATTCGGTCGATGACAGGGACCGAGCTCAGCCCCGAGGCGCGCGAGCTGCTCGAGCAGCTGTTGCCGCAGCTCGCCGGGCAGTAGACCTCAGTCGAAGAGCGCCGCCACGAATTCGCGGGGGTCGAACGGCCGCAGGTCGGCCACCTTCTCGCCGACGCCGACCCAGGTCACCGGCAGCTTCAATTCGTCGCAGATGCCGATGATGACGCCGCCCTTGGCGGTGCCGTCGAGCTTGGTCAGCGCAATCGACGTCACGCCCACCGCGTCGTGAAACTGCTTGGCCTGGGCGATGGCGTTCTGGCCGTTGGTCGAGTCGAGCACCAGCAGCACCTCGTGGGGGGCGCCCGGCAGCGCCTTGTCAATTACGCGGCGCACCTTCTTCAGCTCTTCCATGAGCGAGGCTTTGGTGTGCAGGCGGCCGGCGGTGTCGGCGATGACCAGGTCGGCCCCGGTTTCCTTCGCCCGCTTCACCGCGTCGAAGATGACCGCGGCGGGATCGGAGTCTTCCTTGCCCTTCACCAGCTCGGCCTTGGCGCGTTCGGCCCACACGTCGAGCTGCTCGGTGGCCGCGGCGCGGAAGGTGTCTCCCGCGGCCAGCACCACTTTCCGCCCCTTGGACGTCGCCTTGGCGGCGAGCTTGCCGATGGTCGTCGTCTTACCCGAGCCGTTGACGCCGACCACCATCACGACGTGCGGAGGCCCGCCGCCCTCGAGCGACCTGGGCGAGGGCAAGGCGACGATGCGCTCGACCTCTTTGCGAATCATGTCCTTGATGCGGTCGGCGCTGCCCAGCTCGTTGCGCTTGACCCGTTCGCGGGCCGCTTCGACCAGGGAAGAGGCGGTCTTCACCCCGATGTCGGCGGTGAAGAGGATTTCTTCGAGCTCTGCGAGGACCGAGTCGTCGACCGCCCTGGGAGGTCCGCCGAAGAACGAGTTGAGCTTCGACATGAAGCCCTGCGACCGCGTCTTCTCGAGCCCCTGGGCGAGCGTCTGGCCCGCCTGGGCCTCGACGCGGGCCCGCTCTGCCTCGGCCTCGGCCCGGGCAGCCGCATCGGCCTCTCCTTGGGCGCGGGCCTTCGTCTCGGCCGCCAGGCGCGCGGTCTCTTCGACCTCTTTCCGGTGCCGTTCCTTCTCTTCGCCCTCGGCCGCCTTCTTGGCGCGGTACTCCTCGCGCTTCTTCTCTTCCTCGGCTTCCTTGAGGGCGCGGGCCTGGGCCGTGAGGCTTTCCTGTTCGGCCGCGGTTTCGGCGGTCTTGGCGGCCTCGGCCAGCTCTTTCCTTTTCCGGGCGAGCTCGTCGGCCTCGCGGCGGGCGGCGGCGGCGGCTTCGACCTTCCGGGCCTCTTCGGCGCTGGGGGGAAGCTGGACTCGGGGCGCGGGGCCGGGCGAGGGGAGCGCGGGGGCGATGCCAAGTGGCCGGACGCGGTGAAGAGCCTACA
>JAHFDQ010000434.1 GCA_023248915.1 Archangiaceae bacterium
CGACGACGGTGGTGTTCGGGTTGTCGAAGGTCGAGACGGAGCAGTTGTCGTACTTGACGGTGTACGTCGCCTGCATGCTGGTGCCGCCCGAGCCGACGTTGGTCGACACCGCGAAGCCCGTCAGCCCGATCTTGCCGCCGAGCGGGCAGGAGGCCGAAACGTCGCTGTGCACGTCGACGCCGGCGCCGGCGAGCGACAGAAGCGACCCGCTGGCCTTCGTCGGCCCCATCGCGGTGAACAGCGCCGAGGCGGCTCCGTCCTTGCCGCCTCCGAGCTTGACGCCGTTGCCGCAAGCGAACAGCGACGCCGAAAGCCCCACCACGACGAACAGCCGCACCGAGTTCCTCATTTGGTCGACTCCTGCAAGGGGAAGGGTCCGCTTCATAGCAGATTCGCAATCTTGACGGACCTCTCAACCGACCGTATTTTCTGCCGGTGGCATGAAGTGGTAAACGGTGGATCCAAGTACCTTGCAGGCCCTTAGCGTGGGTGAGGCGTGTTCCGGGGCGTCTACGAGCATCAGATCGACGCGAAGGGGCGCACCAGCTTCCCCGCGAAGCTGCGCGAGACGCTCCTCGGCGCGTACGACGAGCGGCTGGTGGTGACCACCGCGCTCGACCCCTGCCTGCACGCGTACCCGCTGCGCGAGTGGGAACAGCTCGAGGCGGCGCTCGGCAAGCGCAACCCGATGGAACCCGGGGTGAAGACGCTGATGCGCCTGTACGTGGCCAGCGCCCAGGAGTGCCCGGTGGACAAGCTGGGGCGGGTGCTAATTCCGCCTTCCCTACGCGCCCACGCCGAGCTCGAGAAGGACGTGGTGTGGGCGGGCATGGTGAAGGTCATCGAGCTGTGGTCGCGCGAGGGCTGGGCGAAGGCGCAAGAAGAGGCGCGCACCGAGGCCGACTCGGTCGAGGTGATGCGGGTGTTGACCGAGTTGAGGCAGAGCTAGCGACAAGTCGTCCCGACCCAAGCGAAAGGAAGTTCCGAAGATGAACGCGGTGAGTCCAGCGGCAGAGGCCTTCCCCGTTCCGAGCGTCGACTCGGGGCGGGTGGTGACCATGGTTTTGGAAGGCGAGATCTGCGAGCGCGAGCATCGGCAGGTGCTCGAGATGCTCTTCCGGACCGCCAGCCGCGGTGTTTGCCGGGTGGTGCTCGACCTGACCGAGGTCAGCCACTTCGACTACCGGGGCGTGCGGCCGCTGATGGCGCGGGCCGAGCTGTTCCGTTCGGCCGGGGGCGACCTGAAGCTGTGCGGCCTGTCGCCGTACCTGAAGGCCATCTTCCGCAGCGCCGGAGCGCACGACGCCTTCGAGTACTACGACGAGCCGCACGAAGCGCGCGGGGCGTTCGAACCGGCGCCAGCGGCCCACGGCTAGGTGGCCTTCCAGCACCAGACCGTCCTTCTGGACGAAGTGGTTTCGCTGTTGAGACCGGGAGCAGGCAGGGTGATTGTCGACGGGACATTGGGCGGCGGCGGGCACTCCGAGGCATTGCTGGCCGCCGGCGCCGACGTCCTGGCAGTGGACCGCGACCCGAGCGCGCTGGCCGCGGCCCGGGCGCGCGTGTCGGGCTTCGGCTCGAGGTTTCGCGCCGTGCAGGGCGACTTCGGAGACCTGGCCAGCCTCGTCGACGCGCCGGTGGACGGCGTGCTCTTGGACCTCGGCGTCTCGTCGCCGCAGCTCGACGACCCGGCGCGGGGCTTCTCGTTCCAGGCCGACGGGCCGTTCGACATGCGCATGGGCGACGAGGGGCCCACCGCGGCCGACCTGGTGGAAACGACGCCGGTCGACGCGCTCGAGCGCGTCATCCGGGACTACGGCGAAGAACGCTTCGCCGGCCGCATCGCCCGCGCCCTGAAAGAGGCGAAGCCGAAGACGACGCTCGAGGCGGTCGAGGCGGTGAAGCGGGCGGTGCCGCGAAAGGCCTGGCCCGAGAAGGTGCACGTGGCCACCCGCACCTTCCAGGCGCTGCGCATGGCGGTCAACCACGAGCTCGACTCGCTCGACCGGGCGCTGGCCGCGCTGCCCCAGGTGCTGAAGGTGGGCGGAGTCGCGGCGGTGCTGTCGTTCCATTCGCTCGAAGACCGCGCGGTGAAGCGGGCCTTCCGCGGCCTCGAGGGGCGCTGCACCTGCCCGCCGGGCCTGCCGGTGTGCGCGTGCGGGGCCGAAGCGACCTTCCGCAGCCTGACCCGGAAGGCGGTCACCGCGTCGGAAGTGGAAGTCGCCAGAAACCCCCGCGCCCGCAGCGCGCACCTCCGGGCCGTCGAGAGGGTGCGATGAGGTTCCTCGCGCGCGGCCGGGGCGCGAGCCTCTCAGCCATCGTCCTCAACCTCCTGCCCTGGGCGCTGTTGAGCGGCCTGTTCGTGGCGGTCGGCGTCATGCACGTGGCTTCTCGGGTGCTGGTGGTGGACCTGGGGTACAAGCTGTCGAAGCTCGAGCAGGAAGGCCGAGACCTGACGCGCGAGCACGACCGGCTGAAGCTCGAGCTCGCCACCCAGCGCAGCCCCGCCCTGCTCGAGAAGGTGGCGCGGGAGAAGCTGAAGATGGCGCCGCCGCCCGCGGGCGCGGTCTTCACCGTGCCGGGGCCATCGCCGCATACCGCCGACCGGGCCGGCCCCCACACGCGCGAGCAGGGGGGCTGACGGTGCGCGACCTGAAGGCCGTGGCCGTCGCCGACGCTCCTTCTAAGTGGATGCGTTTCCGGGTGTTCCTCTTGGGGGCGCTGTTCCTTTCCTTGCTCGGCGGCATCATGGCCAAGGCGGTGCACCTGCAGGTGGTGCAGACCGGTTGGCTTCGCGACATGGCCGAGGACCAGTACGTGCGCCAGATAGACATTCCCGCACGGCGCGGGGACGTCTTCGACCGGCGGGGCACGCCCCTGGCCCAGAGCGTCGAGGTTGACTCGATCTGGATAGACCCCTCGAGCTCGACCAACCTCGCCGCGACCGCCCGCGCGCTGGCCAAGCCGCTCGGGCTCGACCGGGAAGAGCTGGCCGCCCGGCTGGTCAAGGCCCGGCGGTTCGCCTGGGTGAAACGCCAGGCCACGCCCGCCGAAGTGGCGGCGGTGACGGCGCTCGAGATCGAGGGCGTGGGGTTCACCAAGGAACCGCGCCGCTTCTACCCGCAGCGCGAGCTGGCGGCGCAGCTCATCGGCCTGGTGGGCACCGACGGCCGCGGGCTGGACGGGCTCGAGAAGGCCTTCGACGACGTGTTGACAGGCCAGGCGTCGCAGCTGTCGGGCTTTCGCGACGCCAAGGGGCGCAAGCTGCTCACCTACGGGCTCGACGCGCCGCTCGAGCGCCAGGGGGCGTCGGTGACGCTCACCCTCGACCGGCAGTTGCAGTACGTGACCGAGAAGGCGCTCGGCAGGGCGGTGGAAGAGGCCAAGGCCACCGCGGGCATGGCGGTGGTGCTCGACCCGAAGACGGGGCAGGTGCTGGCGCTGGCGAACTTCCCCCGGTTCAACCCCAACGCCCTCGACGCGGGCAATTCGGGGGCGCTTCGCAACCGCGCCGCGCTCGACACCTTCGAACCCGGGTCGACCTTCAAGTCGTTCGTGGTGGCGGCGGCGCTCGAAGAGAAGGAAGTGAAAGAGGACGACGCGTTCTTCTGCGAGAACGGCTCGTGGGCGGTGGGGCGCCACACCATTCACGACTCGCACCCGCACGCCTGGCTGACCGCCCAGAAAATCCTCCAGGTCTCTTCCAACATCGGCGCCGCCAAGGTGGCCCAGGCGCTCGGGCGCGACCGGCTGGTGGACTACTACGCCCGCTTCGGCTTCGGCGAGCGGGCCGGGCTGGCGCTGCCGGGCGAGGGGCGGGGCAGCGTGCCCTACCCGAAGGCCGACATCACCTTCGCCACCCAGGCCTTCGGGCAGGGGCTGACGGCGACCGCCGTGCAGGTGGCCGCGGCCTACGGCGCGCTCGCCAACGGCGGCGTCCTGATGCGCCCCTACGTCGTTGCGCGCGTGGTGGACCCCGACGGGCTGATGCTCGTCGACAACCGGCCGGTCGAGGTGCGCAGGGTGGTGTCCGAGCGCACCGCCAGGCAGGTAGTGGCGATGCTCGAGACGGTGGTCGAGAAGGAAGGAACGGCTCCCCGCGCGCGCATGGACGAGTACCGAGTCGCCGGGAAGACGGGCACCGCGCAGAAGGCCGACCCGGTGGCCAAGGGCTACTCGGACAAGCGCATCGCCTCGTTCGTCGGCCTGGTGCCGGCGGAAGACCCGCGGGCGGTCATCCTCATAGTCGTCGACGAACCGAAGACGGACGTGTACGGCGGCCTGGTGGCGGCGCCGGCCTTCAAGGAAATTGCCGCCGAAGCGATGCCCTACCTCGGCGTGCCGCCCTCCAGGCCCACGGTCGCCACCTCGGCGCCAGTCCCGGCTGAACGCCCGGGGGAACCGATCGATCCCCCAGAGGCCCTCCGCTCTGCGATGGTGGGGCCCGCGAAGGGGCCGTTGGCGGCCGCCTTCGCGAAGCTGGAGACCTCTGAAACGGTGACCGATACGGCAGGCGAGGGAAGCGTGACGGTGCCGGACTTGTCGGGCCAGGTGGGCCGGGCCGCGGTTGTGCGCCTGTTGGGTGTGGCTCTCGAGCCGCGCCTGTCGGGCAGCGGCCGCGTGGTTTCGCAGACTCCGCCGGCTGGCACGCTTGTGGAAAAAGGCACGTGGGTGACGCTCCAGCTCGCCTCGAGACAGTAGGGACGAAGGGACCGAATGAAGCTTCTAGACGTGCTGTCAGGTTGTGGAGCCGCCCCTGCGCCGGCCACCCGTCACAAGGCCGACGTGACCAAGCTGGCGATTGACTCGCGCCGCGTCGAACCGGAGACGCTGTTCGTGGCGATTCCGGGCACCAAGGTGGACGCCGCCCAGTTCATTCCCGAGGCGGTGGCCAAGGGGGCGGTGGCCATCGTCACCGAGAAGCCGCTGGACTCGACCGTGCCGGTCTTCGTCGTGCCCTCGGCGAAGAAGGCGCTGGCGACGATCGCCGCCACCTTCTACGGCAAGCCGGCCGACGCGCTCACGTTGCTCGGCATCACCGGCACCAACGGGAAGACGACGACCGCCTACCTGCTCGAGTCCATCTGCGCCGCGGGCGGCGCCCAGACCGGCATCATCGGCACCATCCAGTACCGGTTCGCGGGGCGCACCCTCGAAGCCACGCACACCACGCCCGACGCGCTCGAGCTGCACCGCCTGTTTCGCGAGATGGTGGACGCGGGCACCGACACCGTGGTGATGGAAGTGTCTTCGCACGCGCTGTCGCAAGACCGGGTGCACGGCCTGGTGTTCCGGGCGGCGGCGCTCACCAACCTGACCCGCGACCACCTCGACTACCACAAGGACCTCGAGGAGTACTTCCAGGCCAAACGGCGGCTGTTCATCGAGAACCTCTCGCCCGGCGGAGTCGCCGTGGTGAACGGCGACGACACCTACGCCAACCGCATCTACAGCGAGTTGAGGGGTGTCAAGCGCATGGCGTGGA
>JAHFDQ010000084.1 GCA_023248915.1 Archangiaceae bacterium
AGAAGGTGTTCGCGCTCACCCGGCCGCACCCGAACCTGCTCTGGCAGTACCTGATCCTCGCGTGCTTCTCGCTGCCGGCGTTTCCGGTGCTCGCGCTCGTCCTGTACTTCCGCTACCACACGCTGCGCTACCGCTTCGACGAGCACGGCGTATCGGTGAGCTACGGCATTCTCTTCCGCCGCGAGGCCTTCCTCACCTACGCGCGCATTCAGGACATCCACGTTCGGCGCAACATCGTCGAGCGCTGGCTGGGACTGGGCACGGTCGAGGTCGAGACCGCCGCGGGCAGTGGCAACGGTGCCGAGGCCATCGTCGGGCTGAAGGAGTACCTGCAGGTGCGCGACTTCCTGTACGAGCGCATGCGGGGTGCGAGCGCTCGTCCGGCGCCGGCTCGCGCGGGTTCTGCGGGAGGAGAGTCGCTTCAACTGCTGCGCGAAATCCGCGATGCGCTGGTCGACGCGCGCGCCGCGCTCAAGGGGTCGCCCAGGTGATCGACTTCCTGGTCGCGATCTTGGGGCCGGTGCTCAAGGTGCGGCCCACGCCGCCGCACATTCCCAAGGGGGCTCTGGACCCCGTCGTCTTCCGCGCGAGCGAGCGGTACCTGAGCTACCGCTACCTGCTGGCGTCGGTCCAGATCGTGCCCATGTTCGCGGCCGCGGCGGTGTTCGCGGTCTCGGTGGGAGTCGCGGGCGATCACGGCAAACCAGCGCCGACGGCGGTTTGGGCGATCTTCTCCCTGGTTCTGGTCGGGGTAGTCCTCGGCGCGGCCTTCTCGCTGGTGGGAGTGCGGCTCGACTGGGAATTCCACCGCTACGTGATGACCGACCGCTGCGTGCGCATCCGGCGAGGGGTCTGGGAACAGGTCGAGGCGACGCTCACCTACGCCAACGTCCAGAACGTGCGGGTGGTGCAGGGCCCGCTCGAGCGGCTGTTCGGCATTGCCTCGGTGGTGGTGGACACCGCGGGCAGCGCGGGGCGGACGGCACAGCAAGACCCAATGCTGAAGCACCACCGCGGCGTCATCCGCGGCATCGCCGACGCCCATGCCCTGCGCGACCGAATCATGGAACGGATGCGCCAGGGCAAGTCCTCGGGCCTGGGCGACCCCGACGAGGCCCCCGAGGCCGAACCGGAAACCGAGGCCACGCTTCTCCGCGCAGTCAGGGAACAGGCCCGAGGGCTGGCAGCCGACCTGCGCGGACGGGGGCCAGCGTAGAGCGGTCGGACTGCCCGCTGAGCAGAGAGCCCACGCCCGCCGGCTCGCAGGCTGAACGTCGGGTCGGCTCGTTGGCGGCAAGCCGGCTTGCGGCCCAGGGTGGCGGCGCCATCTTCGGTCGAGCAGCTCTACCCAGCTTGGGAGGTACCCGTGATGCCGCGCACTCTTCCCCTATTGGCGCTGTCCGGCCTCGCCGGGCTGCCGGCGCAGGCCATCGAGACCCCGGCCGAATCACCCCCGGCCATCGATGAGCAGCCGATTCAGGCGGCTCTCCCCGGCGATCAGCCCCCCAACCTGGGCACCTTCCGGCAGGCGCTCGACCCCTTCGGGCGGTGGACTCAGACCGAGGAGTACGGCCTCGTCTGGTCGCCGGGCGGCGTGGCGGCCACGTGGAGGCCCTACTCGGACGGCCGTTGGCAGTACACCGACCAGGGCTGGGCGTTCGAATCCTCAGCCCCGTGGGGGTGGGCCACCTTCCACTACGGGCGTTGGATCTTCCGGTCCGGCCGCGGCTGGCTGTGGATTCCCGGCTACGTGTGGGCGCCCGCCTGGGTCGCCTGGCGCTGCGGCGGCGAATACGTCGCCTGGGCCCCGCTCGGGCCCGACGGCCTGGCGCGCGGGTACTACGACAGTCCCACCCTGTGGCTGGCGCTGCGAGCGCCATTCTTCGGCTTGCCGCTGCGGCGGGGCTACTTCATCCCGACCGTGCAGCTCGGGCTCGTCTTCCGGTTCGCCCCCTTCGCGGGCTTCCCCCGGCCAGGCTTCTACTTCTCGCCCCACGCGCGATACCTGGAGCGCCACCTGATGCGCCCGGTTCGCCGGGTGCCGGTCGTGCGCGGGGTTCCGCCCCGGTTCCGCGGAGGCGGCCACCGCGGCCGACGCTGACGCTTTCGCCATCGCGCTCGCGATTCAACGCGCGCGAGGTAATCTGCCGCCGACGACGGCGCCGCCGGGTGCGCCTGCCCGACTCCCCGCCTTCTCCCGAAATGTCCCTGGTCAACGCCGACCTCTCCTCCGTCACCGCCGTCACGCCGGTCGAGATTGGCCGGTACCGGACAACCGTCGCCGACGGCTGGCAACAGGGGCGCGGAGCGTTCGGCGGGCTGGTGCTCGGCCAGTTGACGCGAGCCCTCTCCCACACGCTCGGGGTACCCCACTGGCCTTTGCGCAGCCTGGCCGCCCAGCTCCCCGCGCCGGCGCTCCCGGGCGAGGCCGAGGTGAGGACCGAAGAGCTTCGACGAGGCAAGGGCACCGCCACCCTCTTCGCGCGGCTGCTTCAGGGCGGCCGAACCGTCGCCGCGGCCACCGCCGTCTTCGGGCAAGAGCGCTGCACCGACCGCGAGTGGACCGAGCTGGCTCGCCCGGACGCGGCGGGCTGGAAGGACCGGCTTCTGCGTCGAGCTGCGCGAGCTGTGGGACGAACGCGCGGGCCTGGTAGCGCTCAATCAGCAGACCTTCGCCTTCCTCTGAAAACGGCGACCGTGTAGCCTGCTGTTTATGCGCCGCGTCATCCTCGACCTGCTCCGGTGCCCGCGATGCCGCAAGGGGGCGGTTTCCCCCGACGCCGACACCGCTGAGGTCCTCTTCGGGCCGATTCACTGCGTCGCCTGCCACGCCAGCTTCCCGGTGGCCGAGGGGATTGCAGACCTCCTCGTCGACCGCGCCGCCGCTACCGGAGTGCAGAAGGGCCTCGAGCAGTCCCTGGTGGCGCGCAGCTACGAGCGCTACGTCCGGCCCGCCGTTCAGCTGGCGGTGTCGGGCCACTGCGTGGACTTCGGCAGCGAGCTCGCGCTCTACCGGTCGATGTTGGGCAAACCCGACGGTCCAGTGCTCGACTTGGGCTGCGGGACGTCGCTCTTCGGCCGCAAGCTGGCCGCCTCGCCCGACATGCCGCCGGTGGTGGGGCTGGACGTGTCGAAGCCCATGCTGGAAGAGTCGATGGCCCAGGCGCGCGAAGCCGGGGTGATGCTCGACCTCGTCCGGGCCGAGGCGCCCTTCCTACCCTTCCTCGACCATTCGCTGGGAGCGGTGCTGCAAACGGGCTCGCTGCACCTGATAGAGGACGCCGACCGGCTGTTCATGGAGGTGGGCCGGGCGCTGCGGCCGGGAGGCCGGTACGTCGCCAGCACCTACCTGCCGCCGGCGCTGTGGGGCGCGGCGTTGCACCGCAGGGCGGGCCTGTACCCGCGCGGCGAGGAAGAGCTGCGAGGCGGCCTGACCGCGGCAGGGCTGGTCTGCTTCGAGAGGATGTTGATGCCGCCCTTCATCCTCGTCAGGGCGGAAAAGGCCGAGACGTCTCGCGCGGCGCGGGGCTATTAGCCGCTAGATGAAGACGCCGGCCGTGGCGTCGCGGCGCGCGTCGTCGGGGACCTTCAACACGTCGCGCTCGCCCTTCAGCGAGTCGAAGAGGCGCACCTCTTGACGGCCACCGCACTTGGCGCACTTGCACGTGCCCTTCTTGCAGGTGCAGTCGGCCGCGCTGGTGCAGCTGCACTTGGCGGCGATGAGCTGGTCGAGCTCGTCGAGCAGGCTGCCTTGCTTCGGCTGCGCCGGCTTGACCTCGGCGGGAGTCGTTTCGGGCTTCTTTTCGTCGACCTTGGCCGCCTTCTTCTTGGAAGTCTTGCCGTCTTTGGCGGCCTTCTCTTCCATCTTGGCGTGATCGCACGTGCAGTTCGGGTCGCCGTCGCACGCGAGGGCCGGAGCGGCGCCGAGGCAGAGGACCAACCCAGCGAGAACGCCGAGAAGAGCAGTGAGCGAGCGAGTCATGGCGGCCACCTTTCCCTACAGGGAAGCTGGCGGCCATATACCCCAATTTTCACGAACTTGCCAGGCCCCGCGGCGTAGATTGCCGCTCTGTGCCGAAAAACGAGCACTTCGAGCCCGCCTTGTACGGAATCGGCCTGCTTTTCGGGCTGCTACCGCTCTGGGCGTGCGGCCACATTCCGATGGTGGACTTGCCCCAGCACCTGCACCTCATCTCGGTGCTGCACCGGCTGGGAGACCCCACCACGCTCTTCCCCGGAGCCTTCGAGACGCGCGGCCAGCTCACCCCCTACCTCGGCTACTACTACCTGGTGTCGTGGCTGTCGTGGCTGGTGCCGCTCGACCTGGCCAACCGGCTGTTCCTTTCCGCCTACGTCGTGGGCCTGCCGCTGTCGCTCGCGTTCCTGTTGAAGAGCCTGAAGCGCCCAGCCTGGCCGTCGCTGCTGGCGCTGCCCTTCGCCTACGGCGACAGCTTCGCCTGGGGCTTCATCAACTACGTCGCCGCCCTGCCCCTGACTTTCCTGTGCTGCGGGCTCTTCGTCCGGTCCGTCTCGGACTCCGAGCGGCGCCGGGCATGGGCGGGCGGGCTGGCGGTCGCCCTGGTGGCGGTGCTGCTCTTCCATGTGCAGGCGTTCGCCTTCCTTGGGTTGGGCCTGCCGCTCTTGCTCGTGACGACGAGGAGCCCCGAGCGCGGAGACGCCCGGCGTTGGCTGGCCGCGCGAAAGTGGGCGCTGGCGGGAGTCGTCCCCGGGGTGGCCCTGTTCGCCGCCTGGGTGGTCGGCCGGCTCGGTGAACCGGCCGAGGTGCAATACGGAGCCCCGTGGAGAGCCTGGGGCCCGCTGCTGTCGCCCCAGAACTTGGCCTACAAGCCGTTCGCGCAGAACAGGGCCGAGCTGGTCGAGGTGCTCGCCAACATGCTCCGCGACGGCAGCGACCGGTGGGGGCTGTACGCCGCGGCGGCGGTCGCGGCGGTGGGGCTTCTCTTGGGCCTGTTACCCCAGACGCGCGAGCCGGCCCTGCGAGAGGAAGGGCTCGAACGGCTGCGGCTCGTAGGCCTCGCGGCCATCGCGCTCGTCCTCTTCTTCACCCTGCCCTTCGACATCCGCGGGACCATGTACTACCTGAACACGCGCTTCGCGCACCTGGCGGCTCCGCTGGTGCTTGCGGCGGTGCCGGCCGCCCGCGAGCGGTTTCGGCGGCCCTTGCTTGTCCTCGCGGTGGCCAGCGCGGTGGCCGTCGGAATACCCCTCGCGCGCGGCTTCGCGGCCTTCGACGCCGAGGCGCGCCAGGTCGACCGGCTCGCCGAGGTCTCGCCCGCCCGGCCCCGGGTGATGGGCCTCATCTTCGACCCGGGCTCGAGGGTGATGACGCACCCGGTGTTCCTGCACGCGGCGACCGAGATCGCCCGGGCGCGCGGCGGCATCACCAACTTTAGCTTCGCGCTGACGCCGCACTCGCCGCTGAAGTACCGGGGCGACCCGCCGCCCACCTTCCCTTCCGAGTGGCGGCCCGACCAGCTCGACTACGAGCGCCAGGGCCGGGCCTACGACTTGTTCCTGGTGAAAGGCGTGGCTCCGGCGCGCGTCTTCGGCTCGCTGCTCGAGTCCGAGCTCGCCGTCGCCGGCCAGGCGGGCGACTTCTGGCTGGTGCAGAGGCGCTGATCACTTCCCCGCGTCGCGCCCGAGCGCGAAGCGGTTGGTTAGTTTCGCCGGGTGGTCGACGATGTGCGACCAGTCGAGCCCGTAGACCGCGTTGGCGAGGCAGGTGCGGGGGCCGAAGGGAATTTCCCCCTCGTGCTCGAGCCAGGACTTCTGCAGGCCGTCCGCGTCAATGTCGAAGGCGATCATCACCTCGGTCGCCTGGCCGGGCTGGACGGCGTCCCACTGCTTCAGGCACTCCTCGATGTCCTCGTCGAGCGTCTCGAAGCCGTAGCGGAGGATCTCCATCTGGCGCTTCGAATCGGGCCCGGGGTTGGCGCGGCGATCGGTCGGGCCGGAAGGGGCCGCCTCGGGGGCAAGCTGGACGAGGGACCTCGGCGCCGGTGCGTTGGCCGCGACGGCCGGCCGCTCGAGCAAGGCGGAGGGAGCCACCGGCCGCGGAGCGGACGCCTGAATCGGAGCCCGGCGCACCGCCCCGGCATCAGCGACGGTCTCGACCCGGGCCGGCGTCTCGGCGCCGGGAGCGGCAGGCCCCGCCACGGGCTGCTGCCGCGGGTAGGCGACGAGGAACCCCAACGCGAGCAGGATCGCGGCAGCGCCGAGCATCCACACCCTCTTCCGCCGGTTCATGAGTCCGCAACCTGAACGAAGACCCGAAGCGCGGCAAGGGCAACGACCACCGAGTAGTGTTGGCTCAAGTGTCACCCGGTTGAGGTACAAGAAGCACAATGGGACGGTCACCCGAAACAGGCCGGAAGCTGAGGCAGGGGCGAGCCGCTCGAACGGTCGCTCCAGTGGTAACCCTCGGATGCGTTGACGACGCTCGCCGAACGGCATCGGAGGGAATCACGAATGAACGCCGAACAGACCTTGGGCAAGTAATGACGCCCATGGGGGTCGCGACGTTCATGGCGGGGATGTTCCAGAACGCCGAGCCGCACCTTCGCCTGCTCGATGCAGGTGCCGGCGTTGGATCGCTCACCGCTGCGTGGGTGTCCGCGGCCAGCCGAAGGCGGCCCAAGCCCAAGACGATTCACGTGACCGTGTTCGAGGTTGAGCCAGCCTTCGACGCCGCGCTTCGCGACACCATCTCGAGGTGCCGTGCGATAGCAACCAGCGTCGGAATCGAGTTTGGCGCGGAGGTAATCACGCGTGATTTCGTGGAATTCGCTGTCGAGTGCCTTGGCGACCTCTTTGGGTCGCCACCTCCGTCTTTCACGAGCACGATTCTGAACCCACCCTACCGGAAGCTGAACACGGCATCGCGGACCAGGCGACAGCTCGAGTCGGTGAACGCCGGGACCACGAATCTGTACGCCGCGTTCCTGACCCTCGCCAATCGGATGCTGCGACCTGGTGGCGAGATGGTCGCCATCACCCCCCGCAGCTTCTGCAACGGCCCGTACTTCAAGTCGTTTCGCGCCGAATTCCTGGAAGTGATGTCGCTTCGGCGCATTCACATCTTCGATGGTCGAGACACCGCGTTTTCGGACGACGGTGTTCTTCAGGAAAACGTCATCGTCCACGCGGCGAGGACCGAGAAGAAGACACCTCGGGTGATGGTGACGTCGAGCCGAAATGCAGCCGAGGGCGGCTGCACATCGAGAAGCGTCCGGCTTCGCGACATTGTCCGGCCCGAAGACCCCGACTTGTTCATTTGGATCCCGACTGATGCGGCGGCACAGAATGTCATCACGAAGATGCGATCGCTCTCGCAGTCGCTCGCCACGTTGGGGCTCACGGTGTCCACCGGCCGGGTCGTGGAGTTTCGCGCCCGTGACTACTTGCGAATGGAGCCCGCTGGCAGATGCGCGCCCCTCGTCTATCCGGGCCATTTCTCCGACGGGTTTGTGAAGTGGCCGCGGCCCGGCTACCGAAAACCGAACGCGATCATCCGTGCCCCCGATACGACGACGCTCTTGGTGCCGTCGAGTATCTACGTGTTGGTCAAGCGGTTCTCATCGAAGGAGGAGCGCCGCCGGATCGTGGCGGCGGTCTATGACTGTTCCCGACTCGATGCCGAAGTGGTCGGGTTCGAGAACCACCTGAACTACTTTCACGAAGAAGGCGCGGGGCTCTCGTTGCCCCTGGCGAAGGGGCTCTCAGCGTTTCTGAATACGACGACGGTTGACTTGTACTTTCGGCAGTTCAACGGCCACACGCAAGTCAACGCGACCGACCTTCGAAGCTTGCCGTACCCGACACGCGAAGAACTTTGCGCTGTCGGGAACGAAATCGACAACCTGATGCCCGCGCAGGTTGAAACCGACGAGCTCGTCGACCGAGTCATCTTCAATCGGCCTTCCGCGAAGCGCGCCGCGAGCGCCTAGCCGCGCGGCAGGGAACAGACGCTGCGGGCTTTCGGCCGTTACTTCCTCGGCGGACCCTGCATCAGGTAGTGCACTCCGGGGTCGTCGGCGGCCCAAACGAACGTGCCCAAGGCGATATTCTGATGCTGTGACTGCCGACGGAGCCAGTCCTTCCGCGTGGAGTAGGCCGTGGTGAGACCGGCAAGCTCGCACTGGAATCGCGCGCAGAGTTGTTTGACGCCCGACGCCTTGTGCTCATCTACCTCACCGTCGCTGGTCACGGCTTCTACACACCAAAGCCTTCGCCCCTTGCGCTCGAAGAGCATCACGTCCGGGTACGGGTCGCTGAGTTCCAGCTCGATTCCCGCCACTCGAAGAACGGCTCTTTCCGACGCCGTTACCCGATCTCCATCGTCGGAATCGACGTAGATGCACTCGAACCCGGGAAGGAACTGGGGAGCGTACGTCTCAACGACGGCGTCAATCAGAGCCCCGTGCTCGTTGGTGAACTGTTCCCGCGCGGCGTCTGCCATCCTCTTCTGAAGTTCCAGCCGAGCGCGCGCTGCATCCTCGGCGGCCCAGCCGCGCACCCGAGCCGCTAGAGTCTCTTCGTTGCCCCGAAGGAGCTTCACGAATTCCTTCGACAGTCGGTACGCGCTATTGGGCGATTTCGCCTGAATATGGCCCGCGACGAAATCGACTCCGTCCCTGGGCAACGTAATGGGCTCGACTGCTCCGAGATCACGCAACGGCTTGATCCAGTAGTCGCGTCCCTCGCGGTCGAGTTTCCCCGAGCCGCGCTGGAGGATGCCAACGTGGCAGCCGACCTGCGCCGTGGTTGCGCCATCGCAGAAGCGATGCGTTTTCGCGAGGCGTGCGAACTGACTTGGCAGAGTGTCGTCGAGCAAAGCGAAAACGGCATCCACAATGTCAGCGTTCTCGCCCCTCCCTACGATGCCAAGGACACGCTGGACCCGCTCCTTCGTCACCCCGGAGTGCGCGGCGCCCACCCGAGTGCGCCTCTTTCGCAGCCCCCAGAAGTGCTCCTCGAGTTTCTCGCGTGCCAATGCCCTTCCGGCGCGATCCACCCAGACCGCTGGGGAGCGAGCAAGACATTTGATCAAGATCAGCACCGTCGCCGCGGAGCGAACCGACACGCGGTCCCTCTTGGGAGGGGCTGGGCTTGCCCCTTCGACAATCGAATTCGGTCGTCTAGGATTGCCCGCCCATGCGCGTCGTCATCACCGGCGGGAACCGCGGCATCGGCCTCGCCCTCGCCCGGCACTACCTCGAAGCGAAGCACTCGGTCCACGCCACCGCGCGCGATGTCGCGAAGGCCACGGCGCTCCGCTCGCTCGCCTCTGATCTCCTCGTCGTCCACCCGCTCGACGTCCGCGACGACGCCTCTTGCCGCGCCCTCGGGCAGGCGCTGGGCGATGCCCCGGTGGACCTCCTCATCAACAACGCGGGCGTCGGCCGGGCCGCGTCGGGCGACCCCGGCGAAATTCTCGCGGCGTTCGACACCAACGCGGTGGGGCCGGTGCGCGTAACCCGGGCGCTCGAGAAGAACGTGCGCGCCGCGCGCGGCAAGGTGCTGTTCATCTCTTCCGTGCTCGGGTCGATCGGCGAGAGCTCGAGCGGCGGCATGTACGCGTACCGCATCTCGAAGGCGGCCCTGAACATGGCGGGCAGCATCCTCGCGCACGAGCTACGCCCGGCGCACGTCACCGCGGTGCTGGTCCACCCCGGCTGGGTGCGAACCGACATGGGCGGGCCGAGCGCGCCCGTGCCCGTCGACGTGGCGGCGTCGAACATCGCGGCGCTCGCCGCGAAGCTGACCCTCGCCGACAGCGGGCGATTCCTCAACACCGACGGCAGCGAGATTCCCTGGTGAAGGAGCGCCGAGCCGCGTTCTTGGCTGGCCAGGCTGTTCGCGAAGTGAGCCGCCGCTACCGGTGGTAGCCGTCGATCTTCCCGGCGGTGAGCGCCGCGTCGAAGTCCCTCAGGAACCGGGTCTGGTTGGGAAGCCCCAACCCGTTCTTCTGCGCATCGGCGAGGGCGTCGGCGAGCGTCCAGTGCTGAACCGCCATGCGGTAGCAGGCGACCGCGCACCCGGTGCGCCCTTTTCCGGCCTCGCAGTGCACGTAGGTCGGCTGGTTGGCCGGGGTGGTGGCGAAATCGAGAAACTGCTGCATCTGCTCGAGGGTGGGAGCGTCGTTGTCGATGATCTTGATGTTGACCAGGTTGAGGCCGGCGCGGGTCGCGTACTTCTCGTCGTCGGTGCCCTCGGCGGTCAAGTCGACGATGCCCTTGTAGCCCTGCGCCACGAGCTTCGCGTACGCCTCTTGATCGTCCAGCCTCGAGCCGCGCGTCAGGGTGGGCGACACCGGCGACTCGTACTTCGACACCGGGTACCGGAACCCGGCCAGCTCGGTGTAGCCGACCAGCTTCGCCGCGTCGTTGACGATCTCGTCGCCTATCTTCTTGAAGAAGTCACCGATGCCGCTGAAGGCGTTGTGCCCGTGGGCGGCCGCGGACTTCGCGGGCGCCTTGGGCGTGCTGGCGGCCGGTTGGGCGGGAGCGCTCGTCTGAACGGCGGGGTTGGCGGGCGACTCGATTCGCTTGGGCATTCTTCGAGCCTACCCAACAGGCAAGCGGCCGCGCCAGCGCTCGGGGCCCCCCGGACGCCACTCAGCCCGTGGCGAGCTCGCCGCTTCGCGGATGCGACGGCGACCCACCCGCCCGGTCGCGGTGGCGCTCGGCAAGGAAGTGTTTAGCCGACCAGACGCCCCGGGCGACTCAACGGGCATGCGTCACCCACGACTCCTGACGGTGCTCCTGGTCAGCGGCACCTTCACCCCCGAGGCGTGCCCCCGGAACCTCGTGGCGCGCCGAGCTTGGAACGCCGTCTGAAGGGAAGCCCGCATGAACCGACACGCTCTTACCCTCGCAGCCACCCTCTCCGTCGCGGCCGCCGCCGAGCCGCTGACCATCAAGGTCGGTGAGCGGGCCGAAGTCGCCGGCGCCCGCGAGGCGAAGCGCCTCACGGTTCGCGACCCATCGATGCTCGAGGTGTCGATTTCCGACTCCGCGGTTTCGCTGGTCGGACGGCTCGGAGGCGTCACCTCGATCAGCTTCCGCACCGCCGACGGTCACGTGCACACCGAGTTGGTCATCGTCGAGGGACCCTCGGCGCCCGGCATGCGTCGCGAGGGGACCCGCAGCTACGACATCCCCAGCGTCGCTTCCGCCCGGCGGCCGGCGAAGGCGCTCGAGGCTCGGCGGGCCCGCAGAGCAGTCAGTCACGTCCTCGAGGTGTCGGACGCGGCGGCGCATTCCGCCTTGTAGCGACGCGGCTGAGGTTCCCCTCTTGCCTGCGGGTGGGCGCCGGTGGATGGTTCCGGGCGCAGTCTCGAAAGCACCCTTGAGAGCCCCGATCTTCGCCCTTTTCGTCGTTGCGGCCTCCGGCCTGGCCGCGATGGCGGTGTCGTGTGGACCCTCGGCCGGTCCGCCCCGCATCGGGAACCTGCACCCGGTGAAACCGGGGGCCCCGACGGATGCTTGTACATTCGACGATTCCACCGTTCTGGGCGGTGGTTCGGTCGACCTGTCGGGGTCGGGTCGTTTCACCGTCGAGCTCGACGTCGTCTCCGGTTCCACCTCGCCGGCGGCGAGCAACCCCCCGGGCAGCGCCACCGACGGGGCGTCGCAGAACGGCTTCTACGCCGAGGAGGTCGACTTCACCTACCAGCCGTCGGACCCCGCGTTGGTGATTCCAGCGTACCGGGGGCTCGACTACTTCTACCTCGCCCCAGGAGGTATCAACCACGTGTTCCTTAACCTGGTGAGTGCCGCCGCGTTGGATTCGCTCAGGACGGCAGTGACCGGCGCGGACTCGGCCATCGTCTCGATTCAGATTCGAATCAAGGGCAGGTACTCGAACGGCACTCCCGTCGAGTCGAACCAAGTCTCCTTCCCGATGCTGTTCTTCACCTCGGGGACGGACCTTTCGACGCTGTGTCCTCCGCTGCCGAACCCGGACGGCGGCCCGAACATTTTCGATCGCGTCGCCCCGGTTGGGCCCTGCGGAGACATCGGCGGCCAGAACGGCGCACCGCTGACCTGCTGTTCGGACCCACGCGGCTTCGTGCAGACCGCTTGCGGTTCTTGAGAGCGGGGGAAATCGGCCCGGAGCCGGGGTACTCCTCGGTTCGGCTCGGCCGCGCGGTGAACGTCCTCCACCACTTCCCCGGGCCGACGGAAGGTGACGCCGACACCTCTCGCCGCCGTGGGCGCGCGACCCACATCGACTCCCGGCGCGTCCGTGCACCGGGACACCGGTAGACCAGCTGTCCGCGACGAGGACAGTCGACGGGCGCGGTCCACAGCGCCGCAGCCGGAAACCGGGCTGTTCCGCGAGGCACGGGAGTTGCTCAGTGACGCTTCGTGCCCGCCTCCGCACGAAAGCATTCGTCGGCCGCAACCGCGCCTCCGTCCCCGAATCGGGTCACGCTCGAGCTGATCATCCGGGGCCGGGGGCCCGGCGCGCCGCTGACGGTGCCGGCGGCCCTGTACGTCGCCTGGCAACTGTCCCGGGCGATCGCGCTCTTGCACTCGCGGGGGCAGGTTCACGGTGCCGTTTCCCCGTCGCACGTGCTGCTCGCCGGCGACGGGAAGGTGCAGCTTCGAATCGCCCGGACGATTCCCGGAGCGCTCGCCACCCCGTCGGTCGTCGTGCGTCGCGGCAACGACGCACCCAGCATGCGGTCCGACTTGCGCGCGGTCGGAAGCATCTTGTTCGAGCTCTTGACCGGCCTGAGCGAGACCCAGGCGCGCACCAAGGTGGCCGACCCGGACCACACACGCTGCCCCGCCCCGAGCCACTTCAACCCCGGCGTCGACCGGGCGACCGACGAAGTCGTGACCCGGTGCTTGAGCGCCAACCTGTCGGAGCGGCCCGAGTCGGCGCTCGACCTGGTCAGAGACCTTGCGCGCTGCTACCGGGTGCACGCGGGCTCGCTCGACTGGGACCTGCCGGCCGGGGCCCTGTGCTCGACCACGCTGTCGACGTTCCGCGGCAGCCTGCCGCCTCCGCTGCCTTCCTGGCGCACCCGGAGCCCAGCCGCGGCCGCCGGTCCCGAGTCCGAGCCTTCATTGCCGGTGGTGGTCGGCGCGCTCCTCGATCCGCCGAGTCAGTAATCGCGGCCGCGCGACGGCGGCAGCGACGACGACGCCGACGGGCGCACCGAGCAGCGGCCCACCAGCAACCGGGGGTCGGGAATGTTCCGCACGTCGAGTGACTGGCTGACGCCACTCAGCCCGCGGCGAGCTCGCGCTCGACCGCCGCGACGTCGGGCACGCCCTCGCGCGCCCCGTACGAACGGCACTTGATGGCCGAGGCTACCGACGCGAACCTCAGCCGGTCGCGCAGCGGCGCCCCTTGCAGCCAGCGGAAGGCGAAGGCTCCCCGGAAGACGTCGCCGGCGCCCGTCGCGTCGACCACCTCGACGTCGGCCGACTCGACGCGCACGGGGTCCGAACCCTGCTCTTGCCCCACGCAGCCGTCCTCGCCCAGCGTCACCACCGCGCACTTGGCCCCCCGCTTCAGCATCGCGGCCAGCGCGTTGGGAATGGACGGCGACAGCTCGCGGGCGAACCCCTCGCTGGCGATGATGACGTCGCAGCTTCCCACCAGCGGCTCGACCCCCTCGCCCATCGAGTGGGCCGACACCACCACCGGCACGCCCCGCAGGCGGGCGGCCCGCGCCAGCTCGAGCTGCAGCGCCGGAAACTCACCGTCGACCAGCAGGAGCCCCACACCCTCGAGGGCCGACTCGGGGACCGCGCCGGTGCCCAGCGCCCGGCAGTCTCCGTGGGTGAAGAAGACCGTCCTCCTCCGGGTGTCTTGGTCGAGGGTGACGATGGACACCGGCGTCACGCCCCCCTCTTGACGCCGGAGGTACGACAGGCCCACCCCCGCTTCCTTCAGCCCCGCCACCGCGAAGTCGCCCAGGAAGTCGTCCGGCAGTTGGCCGGCGAGTTCGACCTTCGCGCCCAGCTTGGCGAGGGTGACCGCGGCGTTCGCG
Organism: Archangiaceae bacterium; assembly: GCA_023248915.1. Taxonomy (GTDB): domain Bacteria; phylum Myxococcota; class Myxococcia; order Myxococcales; family Myxococcaceae; genus JAHFDQ01. The sequence continues at coordinate 14,033 of JAHFDQ010000084.1, forward strand.
GCCGCCCCGCCCCCCTGGAATGTGAAGGCGGCCAGCTCGTGGGCACCTCCCGGGCTCGTCGGGTAACGCGGCAGCGCTCCCACCAGCTCGACGCTCACCTGCCCGACACACAACGCGGAAGGCACCATAGGGCTCGATTCTAGAGGGGGCGCGGCGGAAGTGAAGTAGAAGCGCCGCATGTGCGAAGTGAAGCTGTCACCGACCAGCGGGTGCGAGGCCGCCGTGAGGCGCCCCTTCAGTCCCGCCTGGGAAAACGCCACAGGAGCAACGTGGCTCCGGTACCGAGCCTTGC
>JAHFDQ010000435.1 GCA_023248915.1 Archangiaceae bacterium
ACGGCTCGAAGAGGCGGGGGTGCTGCTCGGGCTCGAGGCCCGGGCCGTCGTCGCTCACCGAGAACCGCACCTGGTCGCCGTCTCGCCGCAAGGAGAGGTGGACGGCCCCCTTCTCGCCGGTGAACTTCACCGCGTTTCCGAGCAGGTTGAGCAGCACCTGGACCAGGCGCTGCCGGTCGACGTTGACCCCGAGCTTTAGGTGGCCGCACGCCTCGGGTTCCGTAGTCACAGTGAGCCGGGTCGGCCCTCCCGGGTCGCCCGGCCCAGGCGCGCACTCGAGGGTGAGGCGGCGCGCGCCGGCCAGCGGCGCGATGAGCTGCATCGCTTCGGCGACGATGGGCCCGACCGGCTGGGGCTGCCGCTCGAGCGTGAGGCGCCCCGCCTCGATGGCGGCGGCGTCGACCAGGTCGTGCACCTGGTGCTTCATGCGGCCGGCGCTGCGGGCGATGGCTTCCAACTGCCGCCGCCCCCGGCTTCGCCGCTCGACGTCGGGCGTTCGCGACAAGAGCGTGTGCACGCTGAGCGCGATGGCGGTCAGGGGCGTCTTCAGGTCGTGAGACACCACGCCCAAGAGCCGCTCGCGCGAGGCGATGGCGCTCTTCGCCGACCGGTACAGCTTTTCGTTCTCGGCGGCGAGCTCTTCGGCGCGGCGGCGGAGCTCGACCTCCCGACGGAAGGCATAGTGGCGGTCGAGCGACACCGCCAGGCCGCTCGCGACCGCGTCGAGGAAGGCCAGGTCGGCCTCGGTGACGGACGCCGCCGGCTCGGCCTGGAGCACGCCGAACATGTGGCCGTCCTCCGCCACCAGGGGAAGGGCGATGAAGCGGGACGTCCCGACCGCGAACGCGTGGGGGGCCGGTGCCACCTGCGGGTCGCCGAGCTCGAGCGCCAGGTTGGCCGGAGTGCGCCGGGCCAGGTAGTCGTGGACCGACTTCGCGCGGCGCTCGGCGCGGGTGAGCCGGGCCGGCCCGAGGTTTGCGTGAGACCAGGACCGCAGCTTGCGGCGCCCCGAACGGGCTTCCAGCAGCACCAGGGTGCCGAGCGGCAGCGCGTGCGTCACCACCGAGAACAGCTCGGCCAGCATCTGGTTCACGCCGTCGCAGCGGGCGAGCACCTTGCTGGCTTCGTAGAGCGGGGCGAGCAGCCGGCCGTCCTGGTCGAGGTCGACCAGGGTGGCGGCGCGGGCCGTTCGCGGGTGCACCGGCCTGACCAGGCGTCGAGCCGCGACGGAGGGACGGGTTCGCCGGGCGCTCACGGCGTCGGGCCCATTCGGGCTGACTCGACGGCCGCCCGCAAGGGGAGGGCGAGCACCCGGCCCGACAAGTTGCCGAGGACGTCGACGAGCTCGGCGACGACCTGGTCGAGCTCGGCCTGGAGTTGCTCGGTCGGTGGCAATTGCGGCCGGGCGTCTTCGCGGTGAAAGCGGACGCCCGCGAAAGTCACCTCGACGAAGCCCAGGTACGGGTGTCGGGCCTTGGCGTCATCGAGCACCCGGTCGAACACGGCCTTCAGAGTCGCGCCGCCCAGGCTGATCCGCGCGCGCACCCACACGGCGCAGAGAGATTCTTCGAATGCCTCAATCAGAGTTGCTCGTCCCATGGCCCCACCGAAGTCCCCCTTTGTTACACCGTTGCAAGTTGCACAATTCAGGACTTCCCGGCAAATAACTACACGCACTCAGAGCGAACCGCTACTGTCCTGGAGTACAATGTCCCGTAGGGTTTTCAGCGGTTGTGACTGTGGAACTGCCGACAATCATTGAGGCCGGCGTTCAATGGCACTCGGGGGCATCCAGCGGGACCTTGCGAACGTTACGACTGGTCGGGAGACCAACATGGATGAGAACGCTGAAGTTCGGGTGAGCATCCTCGAAGACCAGTGGATGATGCGCGAGAGCCTGTCAGAGGTGCTGGAAGCCGGCGGCTTGCGGGTGGTGGGCAAGTACGGCGACCCCGGCGAGTTCCTCGCTCGGATGGCCACCGACGGGCCGCGGGTCGTCATCATCGACCTGGGGCTGCTGGGCCCGGGAGGCCGCGAGCTGACCGACGGCCTGAACGTGCTGAAGGAAGTGCGCGCGCGGCACCCCGACGTGCAGGCGCTGGTGTTCTCGGGTCATGCCGAGGCCGACACCGTGTCGCAGTGCTACCGGGACGGCGCCGCGGGGTTTCTCGACAAGCTCTCCGCCGACGGCAGCGCGCTGGTGAACGCGGTGAAGGTGGTGGCGCGCGGCGAGCGGATTTTCCCTGTAAACCTCTTGTCGGTGCCCCCGATGGCCCCGACGCCGGTGCCGGCGCTGCTGCAGTCGCTGTCGGCGCGCGAGCGCGAAGTGCTCACCTACGTCGCCGCCGGGGCCGACAACTTGAAGATTGCCACCTTCCTGAAAATCTCGGAGCGCACGGTGAAGGCGCACGTCTCGAGCCTGTACCGCAAGTTGTCGGCCGAGAACCGCACGCGCCTCGCGCTCACCGCGTTGCAGCTCGGGGTTCGGCCCTCTTCCGAGGTGTGACGGCGCGAAGTGTCGTCCGCTGGAAACCCCGAGGCCAGGGGCTTCTCTCGGCCGCCCCGGCGACGCACCTTGGCCGGGACTGGGGGAAGTTTCTTCCGTGGACTCGTCTGAGCAGACCCGCGTTCACCAGATGCCGACCGCCGCGCTGTTTCGCCACGTGCTCGAGGAGGCCCGCGAGCTGGTGAAGGCCGAAGTGGCACAGGCCAAGGCAGAGCTGAAGGCCGAGGCGACGGCGGCCGCGTGGGCGGCGGCGCTCCTGGGCGGCGCGGCTGGGCTGACGTTGGCGGGGTTGGCGGTGCTGCTCGCGGCGTTGGGCCACGCGCTTCCCTTGCCGGGCGCCTCGGGGTTGGTGGTGGTGGGCGGGTCGGCGGTGGTGCTCGCGGTCGGGCTCGCGTTCCTCGGCTATCGCTTCCTGCCGCTGCAGCCGATGGCGCGCACCCAGGAAGGGCTGAAGCGCGACGCGGCGCTGGCCCGCGGGAGGCTGTCGTGACCGGGCTCGAGGAAGCGGCGCAGCGGTCCGACGCCCACCGGACGTCGTTCGCCCTCGCGCTGGAAGAGCTCGAACATCGGCGCCGGCGGGCGACCGACGTGAGGTACCAGTTGAAGGCCCACGCCGGCTGGTTCGCCGCCGGAGTCGGTTTCGTCGTCCTGGGCGCCACCACCTGGGTGTGGGTGGCGCGGGCCCGAAAGGCCAGCCGCGGGCGGCGGTGGCGACGCGACTGGAAGCGGGCGCTCTCGCGCGTCTACCAGCACCCCGAACGCATCGCTTCCCGCGCGGCCGACCGGCCGCTGGCGGCGCGCGTGGCCCGCGGCGCGCTGGCGGCGCTCCTCGGGGCGGTGGCGGCCCAGCTCGCGAAGCGCACCGCCCGGCTGCTGGTGGGCGACGAGGGTGGCGAGGCACGCCCCGAGAAGCAGTTGACGAAGGGCTGAGCGCCCTCGCCGACGGCTCACCCGGCCAGCGGCAGCCTCGGGTTGGGTGGATCGCATTTGCTGGTTGCGGCAACCAAGGATGTGGGATGTATGCCGTCGCCCTACCGCTGCCCGAGCTTGCCCTCGCCCGAGTGCGAATGAGTGACGCAGACCCTCTGCTACCGCTGGTCGAGGCCGCGCGCGACGGAGATCTGGCCGCGTTCGACGCGCTCTACCGGAGGACGCGGTCCGAAGTGCACGCGGTGCTGTACCGGCTGGTGGGCTCGAACGCCGACATGGAAGACCTGGTGCAAGAGGCCTACGTCCAGTTGCTGAAGGCGCTGAAGGGCTTTCGGCGCGAGGCCCGCTTCTCCACCTTCCTGTACCGGGTCTGCGCCAACGTGGGGCTGATGCACCTGCGCAGCCAGCGGCGCCGCCCCGAAGACCTGGTGGCCGAAGTCCCCGAGTCGGCGTCGGGCCACGCCGGCGACCCCGAGCGGGCCGCGCAGGTGGCGGCCGCCGCGCGCATGCTGCAGGTGGCGCTCGACCAGCTCGACCCGAAGAAGCGGGTGACTTTCGTCTACCACGACCTGCTCGACATGAAGCCCGAGGAGATTGCCCTGGCGCTCGACACCTCGCCCAACACCGTGCGCTCGCGGCTCAACCGGGCCCGCGCCGAGGTCGCCGACATCGTGGCCAAGCTGAAGAAGGGAACGTCCGATGTCGCGGCATGAGACCGAGTCGCTCTGGGCGCACGCCGGCGGCGAGCTGCCGGCGGCCGACGCGGCGCGCGTCGCGGCGCACCTGAAGGAATGCTCCGGGTGCGCGCTTCGGCTGGACGAGGTGCGCGCGGCGCGCGAGCTGACGGCCCAGCCGCAGGTCCCGCCGCTTCCGGCCGCTTCATGGGCCCGCATCGACCAGGGGGTGGCGGCCGCTGCGCGTCAGGCGCTGGCTCGCCCGCGCTGGCAGGCCTGGCTCTTCGGGGCGCCCGGGTTGGCGACGGCCGCCCTCGCCGCCGCGGCAGTACTCCTCTTCGTGCTCTGGCCCGCCCGTGCGCCCGGGCCGCACCCGGACGGGCTGGCGGTAGGGCCGGGACCGGCGACAGGCGCTCTGCCGGGGCCGGGCCTGCCGGGCGCGTCCGGGCTCGCGCCCGAGCCGAGCCGGCCTCTCGAGCCGCCGGTCGCGCTCGCCCAGGTCCGCGTCGCCCGGGCGAGGGGTGCGTCCACCGTCATCTTGGGGCAGCAGGCGCCGCTCGGCGCGGACCAGAAGCTCGAGCCGGGGACGACCGTGGCGACCGAAGCCAAGGGAGTGGCCTGGTTGGACCTGCCCGAGGGCAGCCGCGCCGGAGTGCTCGGCGACTCTCGCCTGGTGGTGGTCCAGGTCGACCCGAAGGCGGTGAGCCTCGAGCTTGTGCAGGGCTCGCTCGTGGTCGCGGCCACCCACGTCGAGGGGCGCACCTTCGAAGTCCACGCTGGAGAGGTGGACGTGCGCGTGGTGGGGACGCGGTTCCTGGTCGAGCGCACCGCGGGACAGGTGGTGGTGGCAGTCTCGGAAGGAGCAGTGCAGGTCGCCGCCGGCGAGCGGCTCTACGCGTTGCCCGCAGGGCGGAAGCTGGTGGTGGATCAGGGCAAGCCGGTGGAAGCCAAGCTGGGGCCGAAGGACGAAGACGAGCTCTCGCTCCTGTCGCCGCTGCCGCCGCGCCCGGGGCCGAGGGCTCCGTCGCCGTCGGTGGCCGCGCCGCGCCCCGACGAAGGCTGGGCCGCCTTCGACGCGGGCGCCCCCGCCTCCGCCTCCGGCGCGGACGCCGGCCCCACCCATCCGTCGGACGCCGGCTTCGGCCGACCGGACGACGAGTACGCCGCCTACCCGGGGCGGAGCGCCGTGTCGGCTCCTCCTCCGCCGCCCGACCTGGCGTCCGATGCGGGGGCCGTCGCTCCCAGGGCGGAACCTGCCGATGCGGGCGCCGCCACCGCTTCCGAGCCTCCCATCGGCATGTGGGCGGTGCCCGCCGGGGCCGAGCCGGTCGATGGCGGACAGCCCAGCCTGGTGCAGCGGC
>JAHFDQ010000085.1 GCA_023248915.1 Archangiaceae bacterium
GGGCTGCCGGCCACCACGCGGGCTTCGCTGGCCGCCTACAACCTGCGTTCCGAGCTCGACGCGCTGGTCGCGGGCCTCACCAAGGTGCGAGAGGTGCTGGGCTGATGGCTGATCTTCGAGACCTGTACCAGGAAGTCATCGTCGACCACGCCAAGCGGCCGAGGAACTTCCGTCGCATCACGGCGGCCAACCGCCACGCCGAAGGCCACAACCCGCTCTGCGGCGACCGGCTGGCCGTCGACCTGGTAGTCGAAGACGGCGTGGTGAAGGACGTAGGCTTCGTGGGCGCCGGCTGCGCGGTGTCGACCGCCTCGGCGTCGCTGATGACGGACCTCTTGAAGGGGAAGTCGGTGGACGAGGCCGAACGGCTCTTCACCCGGTTTCACGATCTCGTCACCGGCGTGATGGCCGCCGACGACGGCGCGGTGGCGTCGCTGGGCAAGCTGGCCGTCTTCGCGGGGGTGTGCGAGTACCCGGCGCGGGTGAAGTGCGCGAGCTTGCCGTGGCACTCGGCCCGGGCCGCGCTGCACGGCGAGGCGGCGCCGGTGACGACCGAGGGCGAGGATAAGGACAAGTCCCATGCCAAGTGAAGAACGCGTCACCCTGAAGCGCGACGTCGAGGCGCTCGAGATTCCGACCGGGTACCCGCTGACGCTCGAGGGCGGCAAAGAGGTGCGCATCACCCAGTCCCTCGGGGGCTCGTTCACGGTGCTGACCTGGTTCGGGGGCATGGCGCGGATTTCGGGCCGCGACGCCGACGCGCTGGGGAAGGAAGCCGGCGCGGCGGGGGAAACCGCCAAGGGTCAGTCGCTGCACGAGCAGGTCTGGAATGAGCTGAAGCAGGTGTTCGATCCCGAGATCCCGGTCAACATCGTGGACCTGGGGCTGGTGTACGAGTGCGCGATCGTCCCGGTCGAGAACGGTCGCACGAACGTCCGGGTGGTGATGACGCTGACGGCCCCCGGCTGCGGTATGGGCGACGTGCTGCGCGCCGACGTGCAGCGGAGGCTTTCCGACATTCCAGGCGTGGACGCCGAGGTCGAGCTGGTGCTCGACCCGCCGTGGGACCAGAGCCGGATGAGCGAGGGCGCCAAGCTGCAGCTCGGCTTCTGACGCACCTGAGAGAGCGATTTCCTGGTCGCCGGGCGCGCAAGCGTGGTTTCAATCGCCCATGCTGCTTCCGCTGGCGCTGGTCCTGTCCGCGACTCCGGTGGTCGAGCTCGACGCCGGGCCGCTGAAGGCGACGGTCTCCGCGTCCGAGGCCGCGCAGGTGTTTCACATCGTCGACCAGCTCTCGGGCTGGAGCCCCTTCTCCCACGCGCAGTACCGCGCAGAGCTTTTCGCGGCCGACGCCGGAGGATTGTCGCCGGACGAGGAGGGGCTACTCGCGGCGCATGCCGCCCTCCGCCGGCGCGTCGGCTACGGCGCGCTCGAGGCCCTCTTCTACACGCCATCCACACTCGACAGCGCACTCGCCGCCGCGGCGAAGGACGGGCGGCTCACGCCGGACGAGGTTCAGGCCGAGGCGGCCGTGCTTCGGCACTTCCGGCCCCGGCTGAAGCCGTTCCTTGCGTCGGGGCGCCCCTGGGTCGATGCCTTCTCACGGGGGCTGGTGGCGGCGAGCCCCGAGCTGAAGGCCTTCGCCACCCGGGCCGCTCGCTTCCTCGAGGTGAAGGGCGCGGCCTTCCCCATCTTCCTCGTCCCCAGCCCCGGTCGAGTGGTGGGTGGGGGCGGCTTCAACGGCGGCGTGCTGACCGTCGAGGTGGTCGACGGGCAGGCCCCGCTCGACGTGGTGCTGCACGAAGCCTGGCACGCGCTCGCCGACGGCCGGCACGAGCTGCTCGCTGCGGCGGCGGGCGGGGCCGAAGGTCTGGACTATGAGACGCTCTCCGAGGGGCTGGCATACGCGATCTCTCCGGGCATCTGGCGGTTCCACGGTGCGAAGGGCGACCGCCTCGCCGGAACAGTCCGCGGCCACCTCGAGGCGCAGCAGCACTTCCTAGACGTCCCGCTGGTGCGCTTCAACCGACTCGGCTTGGCGTTGCGGCCCAGCCTTCAGCGCGCGCTCGACGCCGACGGCCACCTGAGCGCCTACCTTCCCACCGCGGTGGTCGTCTACGAGGGGCTCTACGAAGTCGCACAGGCGCAAGAACGCACCCCTCGAGGCTACTTTTGCTTCGGCAAGGCCAAGCCGTTGGGCGCGGTCATCGCCGAGCGCGAGAACGACGTCTGGGTCCGCGAGCTCGATGCCAAGGGGCTCGCGTCGGTGGCGAAGAAGATTCGCCGGCAGGACGTGGTGGTGCTGCTGTTGACGCCCGCGTCGCTTGGCTCGATTCCGAAAGAGCTCGAGGCGCTGGCCGGGCCCGAGTGGCCGAAGACGGCCGTCCGGGTGGCCCATGAGCCCCGAGGCGAGGCGGCGTTGCAGGGGTCGCGCGGAAGAGTCCTGGTGTTCTGGGCGGCCGAGGAAGAGGGCGCCATCGCGCTGGCGGGCAAGTCGGCGGCGCTCTTCGACTGATCCGTCGAAGCGCTTAGAGGTAGTGCCCGACGATGATGAAGGCGCCGTAGCCGTTGCTGTCGAGAGAGTCGGGGGTCAACGTCAGGGCCTGGCCGGCCTGCAGCTCGACCTCCTGATTCTTGCCCTTGAGGATGTCGAAGACCTCGACCCGGCTGTGGCGCGACGGGGTGAGGACGACGTGATCCTTCACGCCCGCCTCGGTGGAAATCCAACCGTCCGGGGTCGACACGGTGTAGTTGCGGTTGACCCCGTGGTCGGCGCCGTCCGACCAGAAGGCGTCCGCCACCCAGGGGTTGCCCGCCCAGGCGTTGTTCCAGTGGTTGCCCTCTCCGGCCCGCGCCGGCATCCAGGCGTCGACTCCGCGGACGGCGTCCATGATCGCGTCGATGCCCGGGACTTCCCACAGGTTCGCCGGCCGGTTGTGCGCGGGGTCGACTCGCCCGGCGACGCCGGTGGCGTTGTGCAGGACGAAGGCTCCCACCCCGTTGATCAGCCCGACGGCGCGCAGCATCGCCAGCCGCATCGCGTCGGTCTCTTCGGCGACGCTCGAGCGCGGCCCGATCGGCTCGTTGTGCGAGACGGGGAAGGGGAAGTCCTTCCAGTCCCACGGCTGCCGGCACTCTCGCCAGCCTCCGTCGCCATAGCCGCGGTCCATGTGGATGGTGCCCAGGTTTGCCGCGTCGGGCGGCATGAAGACGCTGACGAAGTCGGCGCGCCAGTCGGTCGAGTTGGGCACGTAGGCGTTCAGCCCTTCACCGGACGACAGCGCGACCAGGTTGGGGACGTTCTGGCGCAGGTAGCGGCCCGCCGCCTGCATCTGGGCGAGCGTGACCGGCCGCGCGTACGACTCGTTCGCAACCTCGAGGTTGAGGATCTTGTGCTGTCGGCCAGCATTGATGACCGGCACCACCTTCTGGGCGATGGCCATCGGATCGCCGACTCCTCCGACGAGCGTCAATTCGGTTCGGAGACCGCAGGTATCGTACGCGTAGTCGATGAACTCGCCGAGCACCTGGGAGTAGTCGGCCCAGCTCGGGTCGATTTCCTCGCCGGCCCAGTTCACCTCTCCCAGGATGCGGACGTAGTCGTACTGGTGCAGGGTCAGGTACTGCAGGTTCTGCTTCAGGCGGTCGCGGTCGTTCTTCCAGCCGTACAGCGACCAGAACAGCGTCGCGCCCAGGGGGTAGAAAGGGCCGCCGTCGTCGACGAACGTCCGGCTCTCGGCGTGGACGACGCCCTTGCGGGTGACGACCGGGGAATAGATGACGTGGACGGTGAACTGCTCCCAGATTCCGGGCGCGGTGGCTTCGGCGTCGACGAGCGGCGGGTCTCGGTCCAGCCGCGCGGACAGGTAGTGAATTCCGTCGGGCGTCTTCAGGCTGACCACCGCGCCGTCGCTCAGCGCCCCCTCGGCGTGGAACTGCTCCCACGACAGGGCCGAGGCGCGGTTGGCGTGCACGGCGTCTCCGCCCATTCCCTCGGCGCTCAGGTATCGCCCGTGGCTCGAGCGGATGCTGACCGCGCCGGCGGGCTGCCGCTGGACGTAGAAGGTTCCCCATTCCCCGGCCGCGTCGCGGTCGGCGTGGATGAGGCCGACGTCGTCTCCGCCGCACTCGGCGGTCACGTACTTGCCGTTGTAGGCCAAGAGGGTGACGACGTACTCGTTGTCAGCCGGGTCGACGCGCGGCCCCGCGGTCGCGCAGGGGACCGCGAACTTGAAGGGCATCGGCGTGTTGCCGAGCTGAACGTTCTCGCCGGCGGCGACGGCGTAGGCGCGCAGGCTGTGTTGCACGCCGTCCCGCAGGGTCGCGGCGAGCTGGAAGGCGAAGCCGTGGTCGCCCGGGACCTTGACGTTGGAGTTCACATCGGGCCGCGGCCGGTGGGCGTTCTGGGTGCCCAGCAGCGTGCCCGTCGAAGCGTCGCCGTCGAGGTAGAAGGCGACGTCCAACGGAGTCGTTCCCAACGAAGGCGACAGCGCCCACCCTGATGCCAGGGCACTGTCGTCGATGACGTCGAGGAACCCGACCAGGTCCGACCTGGGGCCGCCATCGGGCGCACCGGCGTCCGCTTCCGTTCCCGCGTCCGCCTCGGACCCGGGCGAAAGACTCGGCGCCGGGTTCGGCCCCGCGCACCCATAGAGGGCCAGCGCAAGGACTGCCGGCCAGGAAGACAGGGGTAGAGTGCGGTGTAGGGGCATGTCCGGTTTTCGGCGTACCGAGCCCGTAGGTTGCGGTTTTCAAAGGGATAAGAGGACGAGTCTCAGCGCCTGAGAACGTTCATGAGCCGCTTCACGGCACCACGAAGGTGAGCACCTGGACGCCGGCGCCGGCGCCCCCCGCGTTGGCATCGGACGCCTGGAAGCTGCCGCAGTACCCGACTGTGGTGCCGTTGGCGCGGGCCTGGACCTCGTACGGCACCGTGCCCGTGATCGAGCAGTTGGCCCAGTAGTCGACGCGCACCACGTAGGTGCCGCTGGGCGGCGTACCGGCCGGGTAGATCACGTTCTCGATGTCCACGTCGTCGATCGAGCATCCGGCATTCGAGTCGAGGTCGAGGCTGCCCAAGGCGCCGCAGGCTGAGTTGCCGACCGGGTTGTTGGAGTCTCCGTAGTAGATTTCGCACGAGCCCCCGTCCGGCAGCGGTTCGTCCACGTGCAGGTCGAGGTCCACGGGTTGGTCCCACCGAAGGGTCACCTGGACCGGCCCGGTCCCGCCGTTCAGCACGCAGGTGCCGTTCTCGCACTTGAAGCCGGGGTTGCATTCGGTGGTGCACGGGGTGTGGCCGCCGTCGTGCTGGATGCAAGGCCCCGCGTCAGCGCCGCCGCCGCCGTCGGAGTCGCCGCCGCCGCCGTCGGTGGCACCGCCGTCGGAGTCGTCGCCACCGCCACCGCCACCGTCGGTGTCGCCGCCGTCCTGGCCGCCGCTGCCGGAATCCGGTTCTTCGCAGGCCACCGTGGCGGGGTTGCAGACCCTGCCTCCGTCGCAGTCGACCGTCGTGCGGCAACCGACGCACCGGTGTCCGGGAGTGGCGAGGTCGCAGTAGGGGACGCCGCCCCCGCAGCCGTGGTCGGCGGTGCAGGCGGCGCAGGTCAGCGTGCCCGGGTCGCACACGGGGGTGGCGCCGCCGCAGGCCGTCGGGCACTGGCCGTTGCCGCCGCCGCCATCGGCCACGGGTAGCCGGCATATTCCGTTTGACGGGTCGCACGTCATTCCCGGAGGGCAACCGGCTCGCGCGCAACGGTCGGCAGTCTTCGGGGCGCACCCCGCCACCGCGCAATGCACCGCAACGACACCGACGATCGTGAGTAGCCGCGGCATCGGAGCACTCTACCGGCTTGCGCGAGCCGACGCCGCCTACCTGAACGAGCAGGAATACATGCGGCCCGGGTTACTGCCGCCGGTGCACTTCGGGGTCGCGACGTTCTTGTAGGTGCAGTTGCCGGCCCAGCAGACGGCGGTGAAGCCCGCAAACCCGGCGGTGCACCTGGCGGGGTCAGGGGTCGGGCCGGTGGTCCCGGCGACGTCGCTGCCGGGGCAGTCGCCGGTGCCGACGGGAGCCCAGGTGCCGGTGGCCGGCCTGTGAATGGGCGTGGCCACGGGTCCCGCCGCGCACGTGTACATCCGGCCTGGGCTCGCTCCGCCGGTGCAGGCGCTGGTCGCCAGGTTCTTGTAGGTGCAGGCACCGTCCCAGCAGACCGCGGTGAAGCCGGCGAAGGTGGCATTGCACTTCGCCGGATCGGGGGTGGGGCCCTTGGTCTCGGCGACGTCGCGGCCTGGGCAGTCGCCCGTTCCGACAGAGGTCCACGCTTCGGGGGCCGACGCGGAAGCGGGAGCCGCCGAGGCCCTTCCCGGCGCGCACGTGTACATCTGGCCCGGGTTCGCGCCGCCTTTGCAGGTACCGGCGGCGACGTCCTTGTAGGTGCAGTTTCCGGCCCAACAAACGGCGGTGAAGCCGGCGTAGGCCGCGGTGCACTTGGCTGCATCTGGCGTCGGGCCATTGGTTCCGGCGACGTCGCGGCCCGGGCAGTCACCGGTGCCGACGGGCGTCCACCCGCCACCCGCGTTCCAGTCGCTGGCTCGGGCAGGCCGGGGGCAGAGGCCGAGCAGCAGGAGGACGCAGGGCAGGGCGCGGTTCATTCGCAGGCGTTTAGCACCCGGCGGCTCGCGTTGTCAGCGCAGCGCGCGCCGGAGCGCAGGCACCCCTTCGCCCGGACCGTCGACGGAGATCTTGCCGAGCCCGAGCCAGCGCGCCAGCTCGTGCAAGCAGGCGGCCAGCGGTCCGGCCACGCGACTCGCGCGCTGGCCCCGCTCGAGGTGCGCGGCGCGGACCTGCAGGGTTTCTGACTCGCGGTGTGCTTTCAAGTCCACCCGGCCGACCAGCGAATCACCGAGCAGGAACGGCAACACGTAGTAGCCGAACTTCCGCTTCGGCGGCGGCACGTAGATTTCCAGCCGCAGGTGGAAGCCGAACAGCCGGTGGGTGCGGCTGCGTTCCCAGATGAGCGAATCGAACGGAGACAGCAACGCCCGCGCGTCGACCCGGGCCGGCTCGGCCGCGTCGCGGTGGACGTAGGCCGGCTCGGTCCAGCCCTCGACCCGGCAGGGAACCAGCTCGCCCGCCTCGACCAGCTCGCCAATCGCCGCGCGCGACTGCCGCGGCTTGAAGCGGAAGTAGTCGCGCAGGTCGCGTTCGGTCGCGACGGCCAGCGCGCGGGCAGCCAGGCCCATCAGCGCGCGGCGGGCGTCTTCCGGCGCGGGCGTGGGCGCGGCGAGCACCTCGGGCGGAAGCACCCGCTCGGGCACGTCGTACAGTCGTTCGAAGCCCCGGCGCTCCGAGGTGGTTACCTGGCCGGTCCAGAACAGCCACTCGAGCGCGGCCTTCTCGTCGTGCCAATCCCACCACGGGCCCGTGCGCCGGCGGCGCTTCGGTTCGAGATCGCCCGCGGACAGCGGCCCGGCGCGGCGCACCTCGGCGAGCACCTCGTCGATGAGGCCGGGTCGCCTTCGACGAACCCGGCGCAGCATCGGCCAGGGTTGAATCGCGGCGCTCTCCATGCGCCAGCGCAAGAACGGCTGCAGGCGAACCGGCAGGAGCGACGCCGCGTGGCCCCAGTACTCGAACACTTGGCGCGGAGCCTCGTACGCCGCCCGATCGAGCAGCCGCGCCGGATATCCGCCGAGCCGGCTGAAGGCGGGCAGGTAGTGCGAGCGAACCAGGACGTTGACCGAGTCGAGCTGGAAGACGTTCAGGCGGTCGAGAACCCGGAGCAGTTGGCGGCGGCCCGGGGTGACGGACGGCCGCGCTTCGGCGAAGCCCTGCGCGCCCAGCGCGAGCCCGCGGGCGGACTTCGCGGAAAGGTGGACGGCGGCGGGCACGGCGCAACATCGTGCCAGAGCGCGGGGGCCGAGGCGCTCTACTTCGCGGGATCAGTGGGTCGGCGGCAGCGCTTCGGTCTTCGCCCGTTCCCGGTCGAGCGGCGCGCCAGGAAGACCACCGAGAGCCAGACCAGGGCTCCGAGCCCGGACTGCGAGCAGCCGCAGGGCCTGGCCAGGTACGACAGGGAACGGGCTCCCACACCGTTGGGGCCGCCGTCCGACGTTCCCCCGTCCGGGACTGCGGCGTCCGCACCGGCGTCGGTCCCGCCGTCCGGTACGGCCGCGTCGGTTGCACCGCCATCGAGCCCGCTGTCCGGCACAGCCGCGTCGCTCGCACCGCCATCGAGCCCGCCGTCCGGGACAGCCGCGTCGCTCGCACCGCCGTCGGAAGGCCCTCCGTCGGCTGGGCCCGCCATTTTCGTTCCGTCGAAGACCAGCACTTCGCCCGTGTTCGCGCGGTCAAGCCAGTCCACGACCGCGAAGCCCGGGTGGCCGACTACGAGCTCGCGGGCTGAGTTGCCGGTCAGGTTGGCGATGGCGAAGGCCAGCCCGAAGAACCTGCTTCCCGTGCCCGGAGTGAGGCTGGAACCGCCGTCGCACGCCGCCGCGGTATTGAGGTCAACGGTGCCTAGGACGAAGGGCGCGCCGCCCGTCCGGACGTACGCCATGCCCTCGTATCCGTTCACGCTCGGACTGGCAGTGGGCGATCCGAGCATCAGCTCGTCGTGCCCATCGCCATTCGCGTCGCCTGTTGCCAGCCCCAGGCCGAGTTGATCGTCCGTCGCGGCTCCGAGGAACCGGGTGTCCCATCCAGAGCTGCCGTTCACCAGTACGTCGCCCGTGGGAAAGGCGCTTCCCCCGAACAGCACGTAGACGGCGCCCGAGTACGGGCGGCCCAGGGCCTTGTTCGTCGGCGCGGAATACACGAGGTCTGGTTGCGTGTCAGAGTTTAGTCGGCCGGTGGCCACGGTTCGGCCCAACTTCCCGCCGAAGCCAACGTCCGGAGTGAAACGCGTGTGGGCAGCGTCGTGGATGTCGGCGCTTCCGGGCGGGAAGGTTGGGCCTCCCTCGATGACATAGACGGCTCCGCTCTCGCCGCCGGTGGCGACCCCGGGAGCGCCGACGATGAGGTCGGTGGTGCCGTTGCCGTCCAGGTCCGCCGCCGCGAGCGCCGTCCCGGCCTCGCTCGAGGCCGCGTGGCCGTTCAGTCGCGTCGCGTAGCTGTTCGAATCGGAGAGATCGAGGGTCCCCGCCGTCAGCGGCCCCCGCAGAACGTACACCGAGCCCGAGCTCGGGAACGCCACGGAGTCGAACGGAGCGCCCAGGGCCCACTGGACCGCGCCAGCGTCCGGAATGAAGTCGCCGGCCGCGAGCGCCTCGCCGAGCGCCGAGCCGGCTTGGCTGCCGAGCACCGTGACGTCCGCCTCGCTCGCGAGGTCGACCGTCCCGCTGGTTTGTGCTCCAACCTTCCCGAACATCACGTAGACCTTGCCGGCGCCGGGACGTCCTTCCGGATTGGCACCCGGCGCCCCCACGACGAGGTCCATGATGCCGTCGCCGTTGACGTCGGCGGCAAGCAGGGACTTGCCGGCCATCTCCGAAGCGGCTCCACCGGCCAGGCGCACCGGGTAGCCGCCGTCCGCCCCGAGGTCGAGGCGGCCGAGTGGGAAGCCCTGACCGCCATGGAACAAATAGACTCCTCCGGAGGCCGGGTGGCCGAGAAGATCAGCCCCCGGGGCTCCGACGGCAAGGTCCTCGTTGCCGTCGAAGTCGAAGTCTCCGGTCGCCAGCGCGTAGCCGAGCTCGTCCCCCGATGAGCCGCCGAGGAACCTCACGCCGGTTCCTCCTGTCGTCACGTCCACAATGCCCGTCGGCGGGTTGGCGGACCCGAAGACGACGTAGGCCTCTCCTGCGTACCTCCGGGCCTCCGGCTCGAACGAATTGGCGGCCGTCGTGAAGTTGGCCAACACCAGGTCGACCGTCCCGTCGCCGCCGATGTCCCCCGCGGCAATCTGGCTGGCGAACGCGTAGTTGGGGCCGTCGAAGCGGGCGTCCCAGCTCGTGGAAACTTGCAGGTCGCGGATTCCCGAGGACAGCGGACCGCTTCCCCGGATCATGTACGCGAAGCTACGCGACAAGTCGCTGATGAACAGGTCCGCGGGCCCGGTCGCATCGAAGTTGCCGATCGCGAGCAAGCCGGCGCCGGTGTTGCAGCACTCCCCAGCCAGCCTGGCGTTGGCCACGTCTCCGTCAAACCTCACCTGGTACTCCGTGAAAGCCGCCAGGTCGTGGTCTCCAAGAGGCAGCGTCGTCGAGCCGAGCACGACGTAGACGCTTCCCGAGGTCGAGCGCCCATTCGGCGAAGTGAAGGGCGCCGCCAGCACGAGCTCGGCCAACCCCGCTCCGTCGAGGTCGCCGGCCAAGACGGCGCGACCGAGGCCGCCGCCCGTGTCGGCACCGATGAAGCGCGCGTGGCAGGTGGAGTTGTCCAGCGAACGGTCTCCGGTGGGGAATGAAGCCCCACCCAGGACGAGGTAGACGACCCCCGCTCCCGCCAGGCCGGGCGGGCTCGCCCCGGGAGCGCCGATGAGCAGGTCCGCGAAGCCGCCGTCCCCGGCGACGTCGCCCACGGCCAGGGCGGACCCGGCATTGTCACCTTCGGCCCCGGCGAACCGGGTCGTGTACCGACCGGGGGTCGAGAGATCGACGGTCCCGGCATCGGGAAACCCGGCCCCTCCCGAGACGACGAACACCAACCCCGCATTCGCACCGGCGGCCGAAGCGCTGGGCGCGGCCATCACGAGGTCCTGGACGCCGTCGCCCGTGAGGTCGCCGACGGTGATCTGCTCGCCCAGCCGGTAGGGGCCGGTGAACACCCGGGTGCCCGACGGAGGCACCGCCATGTCGAGGGTGCCCGGCGAGAACGGCCCGGGAATGACGAACACCTTGCTCGCGCCGGCCGCGTCATTGTACTGGCTCACGATCAAGTCGTTCTTGCCGTCGCCGGTCACGTCTCCGATGGCGACCTGGCCGCCGAACACGTCCCCCGCGATGGCGCCGTCGATTCGCACGTCGATGCCGCCGCCCGCGCGGAGGTCCACCGTGGTCCCGGCGTCCGGGAAGCCGAGGCCGGCGCTCCCGCCGAATCGGATGAAGACCGCCCCGGCGTTGGGTCGGTCGTGGGCATGGCCGCCGCCGGCAGTCACGACGAGGTCGGGCAACCCGTCGCCGTTCAGGTCGCCGATCGCCACCCTCCAGCCGAAGGAGTCCGCTCCGCCCAGGCCGATGATCGAGGCGAGCGGTGGGGACGAGGTAGAGCTGGAGAGGTCGATGCAATCCGCGTGAGCTCGCGCGGGAAGCCCGGCGCCCCCGAGCAGGGCGAGCGCCGGCAACAGGCTCAGCTTCCTTTGGAGCGCTGCCGGCGCCGATGGCCACCTACGCATGAGTCCCTTGCCACCGCTTCGCGTCAGTTGACGTCGGCGAGGACGGTGCGCTCGGGGTCCCAGGTGAACTTGTCGACCTTGAACCCCACGTCGAGGCTCAGCGGCCGGTTCGGGTCGACCTTCACCGTCTTCTTCTGGCCCGCCCCCTCGAGCAAGAGGGGAATCGTCAGCCCCGCTGGCACCGGCGTCTTGGCGGTGAGCTGCGCGGTCACGTGGCTGCCGTCGAGCGTCACCTTGTCCTTGAAGGTGGGCACCGCGGTGATGGCGTTCCAGGCCTTGAAGAAGGGGCCGAAGTCGTGGCCCGTCTTGGCCTTGGCGAACTTGACGAAGTCGTCGGTCGAGACCGCCTGGTGCCTGTGCGAGGTGTACCAGTCCTTGAGCAGGGCATCGAAGCGCTGGGTGCCGAGGTCGACTTCCATCATGCGCAACATCCACGGCCCCATCTCGTACGGCACCGAGTCGAAGATCTCGTTCACGTCGGTGTAGGCCGGCGCCGAGAGCGCGTGGGGGTTCGTCGACAGCGCGTCGCGCACCTCGCCCTTGGCGCGGTCGAGCAGCTGGACGTACTTGCCCTCGCCCTGGTCGGCCCGGAAGAAGCGGTAGGTGGCGTAGTTGGTGAAGCCCTCGCTCATCCAGAAGTCGCCCCAGTTCTTGATGCGCAGGTTGTCGCCGAACCAGTGGTGGGCGGTCTCGTGCGCGGCGGTCTCCATCGCGTAGTCCTTGTCGCGCGCCGAGCTCGTCATGATGGCCACCGCGGCGGCGTGTTCCATGCCGCCCAGGCCGCCGTCGATCTCGACCAGCTTCAGCGTGGGGCCGTAGTCGAACTTGCCCAGCCAGCCCGAGTAGAAGTCGAGCGCCTTCTTCGCGCTCTCTTCGTAGGCGTCGCGGTTTGCCTTGGGAATCTTCTTGCCCGCGCCGTAGCCGAAGACCTCGACGCCGTCGCGGCTCGCCCCGGCGTCGCCCAGCTCGAAGTCCTTCGCGGTGTACAGCGCGGTGGCGTAGGCGGGGGCCTCGGCGGACGTCGCGAAAGAGCCATTGGCCTCGGTGCCGGTGCCCACCGCGGTCGTGCCGTCGGCAACCTTGACCGTCACCTTCGAGGTCGAACCGTCGGCCGGGTTCGAGTTCGACGGGAAGAGGGCGCCCGTGTTGTACGGCCAGGTCAGCGTCCACATGCGCCCGGTGTACTTGTCTTGGATGAGCCCGTACGCCTCGGCCGCCGGCCCGTGCGAGTCGGCGGGCTTCACCGTGTAGGTGACGTCGAGCTGCTTGGCCTTCGGCGCCTTCACGGTCATGCGACCGTCCTTCAGGGTGAAGGGCACTTCCTTGCCGTCGGCCAGCACCTTCGTGATCTCCAACCGGTCTTCGTTGACCTCGAGGATGGTCTTCGCCGGCGCCGGTGCGTCGAGGGTGATCACCGCCCGCCCCGGAAAGGCCGGGCCGTCGCCCGAGAGGTCGAAGCTGAGATCATAGTTCTTCACGTTCACGTTGGCCTGCGGCACCGCGTGCTCGAGCACCTTCTCGAGGTCGGCCGGCAGGCGCCCGCTCGACACCCCCAGCAGCACGCCCAGCGCCTTCCGGGTCGGAGCGACCTCGAAGCTGTCGAGCTCTTTGTCGTTCCGCACCATCGACAGAATGCCGTCGGCGGCGGCCTTCTCGGACGTGTTCCGGATGTCGCCCTTGGCCGACTTCAGGGCCTTCAGGTCGGTCTCGGTGAGGCGGCCGCTCTTGGCCATCGCCGCCTGGAAAATCTGCACGAACTTGCGTGAGCTGACGTCAGGCATAGGGCAGGCAACCTCGCACGCCGGTCGCGCGATTTTCCTTCCGCATACTGGATGTTGAACGGGTTGCTCGCCGCCGTGGTCAAGCCCGCCGACGAGCCGGTCAGGGTGTAGCCGTTCCCCACCTGGTTGATGGAAAGGTTACCGAAAGTCGCCACCCCGCCCACCGCGCTGACCATGAGTGTTCCACTGAGAACGCCCGTTCCCGGGTTGGTGCCGATGGCGACGGTGATGTTCGCCGTGGACGTGGGAATCAGGTGGCCGAAGCTGTCCTGCACCTCCACCCGGACCGCGGGTGAGATCGCGGTTCCCGCGGCCGAGCTCGAGGGCTGCACGAAGAAGACCAGCCGGTCCGCCGCCCCGACGCCGAGCTGCACCGCGGTCCAGTACACGCTCCCGGCCGCCACCGAGGCGTTTCGAGCCACCGTAATCTGCGTGGCGGTCAGGCTCATCGTGAACGACGCGAGCCCGGGAATGTCGTCGGTGACGTAGGGCGTCGCGCCGGTATTTTGGCCGCTCGAGGCCTGCACGGGAGAGAAGGCGATCGCGCGCGTCGGGTCGAGAGTGATGCCCGCCCCCAGCGCCTGAGTCATCGTGGTCTGTCCGGCCGTGAAGGCCGTGGTGCCACTGGCGACGCCGGAACCGTCATTGAGGGTGACGGCCTGGCAGAGAATCTCGCCGATGTCGTCGTTGCCTGGCGCGGACCGTTCGACGGTGATGGTGGTCGTCGGGTTCGAACCGGTCACCCGGGCCTGAAGGAGCTTGTCTCCGATGTCCAGCCCGGTCGCCAGGTCGCTGTTCGTGTACCCCACCAGCACGAACGTCTTCGCCGGGTCGATCGCGGTGCCCAGCGTGCAGGTGGCGCTGACGGCGCCGCCCGTCATCGAGGACGTCGCCTTCTGGACCAGGATGTCCGACGAGCTCGTGTATTCGATGACCTGCCAGGCGATGGTGCCGGAGTAGCCGGTGCACCGGAACTGGAGGTTGGTGGTGGTGGTTATCTCGCCGACCAGCGAGTCGTCGCGGTCCCAGCCGGTGCTGGTGGTCAGTGTCGTCTTCGACCAGGTTACGAAAGACTGGTTCAACGGGACCGCGGTGATGGGGACGTTCATGGTGCTCGCGCTCTGCGCGATTTCACCCCGCTGAACGCTCACCCCCGACGAGAAGCTGGCCACGTACCACCGGATGTCGATGGTCGCCGGC
>JAHFDQ010000436.1 GCA_023248915.1 Archangiaceae bacterium
GCTCGGAGTCCATGGTGGTGAACACCTTCAGGCCGGACTCGAGCAGCGCCGGGTTGCCGTACTCGTCGACCACCTTCCGGCGGACCTCTTCGGTGAAGAACGGCGCGAACTCGTGGAACACGTCCTCGACCGGGTAGACCTGCACCTGGGCGGCGTTGGCGTCGTCGTGCTCGCGCTTCGAGATCATCCCTTCGTCGAACATGCGGCGCAGCACGTACGAGCGGCGCTTCTTCGCCGCGTCGGGGTTGAGGAAGGGGGAGTAGCGCGAAGGAGCCTGAGGCAGCCCGGCGATGAGCGCCATCTCGGCCAGGGTCAGGTCGCGCACGTCCTTGCGGTAGTAGTTCTCTGCCGCCGACTGCACCCCGTAGGAGTGGTGCCCGAGGTAGACGTTGTTCAGGTACAGGTAGAGGATCTCTTCCTTGGTGAGCGCGCTTTCCAGGCGGCGCGCCAGAATCGCCTCGCGAATCTTCCGCTTCAGGCTCTTCTCGGTTGACGTGCGGTACCCCTCGGCAGAGATGAGCACCGCCTTGGCGGTCTGCTGGGTGAGCGTCGAGCCGCCCTGGACCGACCCCTGGCCGCTCGCCTTCTTGACGAGGGTCTTCATCGCCGCGCGCGTCGTGCCCAGGTAGTCGATACCGCCGTGGTCGAAGAAGTTCTGGTCTTCCGACGCGATGAAGGCCTGCACCAGGCGCTTGGGAATGCGGTCGTACGGCACCACCTTGCGGCGTTCGTTCGAGAACTCGCCCGCCAGCACCTCGTCGTTGGTGTAGACCTCGGTGACGATGGGGGGCCAGTACTCGTCGACGCGCGGGATGTCGGGCAGCCCCACCGAGAACTTGTAGTAGAGCGCCAGGGCCAGGACGACCATCGCTGTGCCTGCGAGCAGCGCGCCGAACGCGGCCCGCTGCACTACTTTCAGGCGGCGGGAAGGCGGCAGCGGCACGTCCTCGAGCACCAGCCGGGTGCGCGGCGGAGGAGGCGGCGGCGCCTCGGCCGGCTCAGGGGCCGGCAGGGGCGGCAGGGTTTCCGCCGCTTCCGGAGGAGCGACCTCGGGCGATTCGCTCATTTCTGCGTCACCCCGGTGCGCCTCAAGGCGTCCTCCAGCTCGGTGGGTAACGGCGCACAGAGGCGAATGTTCCTGCCGTCGTCGGGGTGCGGAAACTCGATGCGCTCGGAGTGGAGGAACATGCGCTTCAAGCCCCAACGGTCGCGGGCTTCCCGGTTGAAGGGGAAGTCGCCGTACTTGCGGTCTCCGGCGACGGGGTGGCCCAAGGCGGCCAAGTGTCTCCGAATCTGGTGTGTCCGGCCAGTGTCAATGGCGCACTCGAGGTAGGCGACCTGGTCGGTCTGGCCGAGCACATGGTAGCGGGTCACCGCTTCCTGCATGTTCACACCGCGCCGGGCCTTCGATTCGGCCGTCTGCTGATGCTCGGAGAGCAGCAGGTCGATTACCCCGCGGTCCTTGGGCATCCGCCCGCGCACCAGCACCAGGTACCGCTTGCGCGCCTTGCCGTGGGTGAACACGTCGGTGAAATGCACCATCGCCGGCCGCCGCTTGGCGACCAGGATGACTCCCGAGGTCTCTCGGTCCAGCCGGTGCGCCGGGCTGGCGGCGAAGTCGTTCCTCGTCGCCTTGGTGCCCAGGCGGGCGCGCACGAAGTCGACCAGGGTGCCGCCGGTGATGCCGCTGCCCGGGTGCACGGCCAACCCCGCAGGCTTGTTCACGGCCATCATCCAGTCGTCCTCGTATAGGACTTCCAGCCACGAGGCGTCGAGCGCCGCGGGGAGCGCCTTTGACGCCTGCCCGGGCGGGCCCAGGAGGTTCTTCTCGTCTCCCCGGATGGTCAACAGGTCGCCAGTGGCCAGGGGTTGGTCGACCTGAGCCCGCTTGCCGTTCACCCGAACCCGCTTGGTCCGCACCATTTTGTACAGGTGGGAAGTCGGAACGGTGGCCAAGCGCTTCCTCAGGAACTTGTCCAGCCGGACCCCCGCGTTGTCCTCATCGATTCGGAACTCGATCATTTGGCTGGCCAAACCACCTAACCACACCGATAAATACGGATCTATGCCCAAAGCCCCCACCATCGAATCTCTCCTCGCGAGCGGCTCCTCGGAGTGGAACAAGCTGCGCAAGGCCGGAAAAGTGCCGCTCGACCACACCGGCGCCACCTTCGCGCAGCTTTTCTCGGCGAACGCCGACCTCTCCGGGCTCAGCCTGGTCGGCAGCGAGTGGGAAAAGTGCGACCTGTCCAAGGTCAACTTCAGGGAAGCCGACCTGTCGAACGCCTACTTCCACGGCGGGAGAATGCAGGACTGCGACTTCCGCGGCGCCAACCTCGACGGGGCAACCTTCGAGCGGCTGAAGCTCTTGCGCTGCGACTTCACCGGCGCCAAGGGGCTCGAAGCGCTCGAGCTCGACGACGTCGACATGGACCGGGTGGTCGGGCTCGACGGCGAGGAAGCGCCTCCGCCGCCACCGCCACCGGCGCAGGGCGTCACCTCGTTCACCCGCGAGCAACGCACCGCCCGCGAGAGCGCCGGCCTCGCCCAGACGGCCCTCGAGGGTGACAGCGAGCTGCCCCCCTCCCGCCCGCAGGACACACCGGGCTCGCTGCTGTTCCGCGGCCTGAAGAAGCTGGGCAACTCGCCGCCCTGGGTGCTGGACTCGCCTGGGCTTCGCCCCGCTCTGCCCGGCCGGCTCACCTCGGGCTCGGGCCTCGAGTCGATGCTGCGCGAGGCCGTGAAGGTTCGCCTCGAAAATCGCAAGCCCGCGGCCGACCCTGGCGCGGTCGAGCGAGCGCAGAAGGCACTGCGCATGGGGCTGAAGGACTCGGCCTACGCGGCGGTCTACCTACGCGAAGTGGGCGTCGACCCCGAGTTCCGGTTCTCGGCGGCCAAGGTGCTCGGCGAGGCGCTGCGCAGCGAGGCCGAGGTCGATGACCTCACCGCGTCACTCGACCCGCGCATTACCGCAGCCTTGCTGGAGCTGAAGTTGCCGCGCGAAGGCGCGGACCACCTAGGCGAGGCCCGCCGCAGGCTGGCCGCGACGCAGCTGTTCAGCGCGCTGCTCGAGGCCGGTTTCAACCCCGACAACAACTGGGAAGAAGCCCTCGAGGCGAGCGAACCCGCGCTCGACCTGGCCGCGATCGCCACCGGCAGTGACCGCCCGGCGCTCGCCGAAGCGTTTGGCACATTCGCCGCGCTGCCCGAGGAAGCCCGGCTGCGGAGGCTGGCCTACCTGGCCGAGTCTACCGCGCACCTCGAGGCGCTGGCGCTCTTGCCCGACGTCACCGAACCCGCTTGGCTCGCGGGGCCCGAAATGCGGGAGTGCCATGATCGCGAGATGGCGCTCGTCCAAGCCCTGAAGGCGCAGGAAATACCCGCGAAGATTCCCGAGCTCGCCAAGGCCGAGCTGGGGGTGGCTCCGGGAACGGTGCCCGAAGAGAGCGACGACGACCTCTTCGTGCACGTGCGCTGCCCGGTGTGCTCGAAGGAGAAGCTGATCGTTCAGTCGGCGTAAGGGCAGCAGAAAGAGCGTCAACCGCCCGCGAGGGCGTCAAGCGGACGGCGGAACATCGGACTCGGGAAATCGGGAGCCCCGCTGGCCGCCGAGCTGTTTCCGGCGCACACCAATCACCGCCGCAAGCGGGAACGCCTCCCCGCAGCGCTTGCCGGCCGCCTACCCTCGCGTGCCGGTCACCGCGACCAGCGGGAGCAGCTCGAGCTGCTGCGGCTTGCCGACCGCGTGCGCGGCGAGGCCCGCGGCCCGGAATTCGCGCGCGAGCTCTTCCGTGAAGCCGTGGCAGGTGACGACTTCCGCCGCGCCGGTCGCCCGGGCATAGGCCATCAGGGCGGGAAAGTCGGCGTGGTCGGACAGAGGGAACGCGGCGTCTGCTACGTAGCGACGAACTGCCCAGGGGTCGAGCGCCCAGCCCGTCAACACGGCGGTTGCGCGCGGAGTGACTCGGTTCAGCCCCGACGACCGGCCAAAGGGCGGAAACACGCCCACCTCACCGTCCTTCAGCCGTCCGTCGAACCGGCGCACCTTCAGGGGAACGCCCAGCTCGATGTAGAGCTCGCAGAGCTCGTGGGTCGCCCTGGGCGCGCACACCTCGAATCCCCGATCGCCGAGGTGCTTGATGACTTCCTGGCTCTTACCGAGCGGGTACCCGAGCAGTATGGGCGCAACCCCCTGGGACAACCGCGCCCGTACCCACGCTTCC
Source organism: Archangiaceae bacterium (assembly GCA_023248915.1). Taxonomy (GTDB): domain Bacteria; phylum Myxococcota; class Myxococcia; order Myxococcales; family Myxococcaceae; genus JAHFDQ01. Next base: position 4,224 of record JAHFDQ010000436.1, read on the forward strand.
ACGTCCGACAGCACCTGCGTCCTGGGCGGGAATCGGTATCGCGGGAACCCGAAGGTCGACTCGATGACCAGCACGTCGCATTCCGCGACTTGCGCGGGCTCGGCCGCGGTCGAAGGTTCGGGGTTCAGGTCGCCGGTGTAGACGACGCGAAGGCCGTCGGGCCGGGTGATGCGCACCTGGGCCGACCCCAGAATGTGCCCGGCGGGGAGCAGCTCGACCGTCAACGGGCCCAGGTCGAACGGGCGGTTGAACGGCACCGGGAGCGCGCCAGGAAGGGTCCCAAGCCGGTGGGCCATCAACCTCAGTGTCGCCGCCGTCGCGATCGAGCGCTGGTGGCGGGCGATGTGGTCCGAGTGCGCATGCGACACGAAGGACAGCTCGGACCTCCGCGTCGCGTCGAGCGCGAGCCGGGTACCGGTGAGGTGAAGCCCTCCGCCTCGAAGCTCTACCACCATTCACATTCGAGGTGGCCGGCCCGAAGGTTCCGACCTGCGCCGCCCGCCTTTCGTCGCCCAGTCACTGAGGACAGGGCAGCATAGGGCCTTCAAGGGGGGCCTGCTTCAATCGACCTGCACAAAAACCGTACCCAATGCGGAAATCATGCAGGTCGAACGTCAGACCGGGGTGGTTTCCTGCTTCGTGCAGGGGGTGAGGGATGGAGTGGGGGCTGCCAGCAGAGGTGCGGTGTCTACGCTTGGCCGCGACGCAGCACGGCGTACTGCGGCGGGAACAGGCGATGGCGCTGGGGTTTTCCGACGACTCGATTTCCTGGAGGCTCGCTCGCGGCCGGTGGGAAAAGTTGCTGCCGAGCGTCTACCGGGTGGAAGGGGCTCCCCGAACCTGGCTGCAGCGGCTGAAAGCCGGGTGTCTGTGGGCGCGCCGCGGAGTGGCGGTGTCCCACCGTTCGGCCGCCGCACTCTGGCGCTTCGCCCGATTCCGGAACGAGCCCGTCGAGCTGTCTGTCACCCGAAACCTGCGAATGAAGTCGCCCTTCGTCGTCCACTGGGTTTCCGAGCTTCGGACTGCCGACTTGGGCTCTGTAGAGGGGCTGACGGTGACGTCCCCGACGCGAACACTGATCGACCTCTGTTCTTCCGTGGACGCGTCGACGATTCGCGCGTCCCTGGATGACTGCCTCGGGCGGAAGCTGACGACGCTCGACCGACTTGCCGTGCTGCTGGAACGAATGCGCAACGCCAGGGGCACGACCCAGCTTCGCGACCTGGTCGAGCGCTA
>JAHFDQ010000437.1 GCA_023248915.1 Archangiaceae bacterium
CGAAGGTTCCTGTCTAGAAGCTGGCGCGGGTCCAAAGGGTGAGGGTGGCGGCGGGGACCAGGCCCGAAAAGTCGGCGCCGAGCTCGCCGCCCGGGGCGGGGAAGGTGACGCGCAGGTCCTTCGCGCGCGGCTTGAACTCGCCGCCCTGGCCCCAGACGGAGGCGGGGACGGACGCCGAGGCCGAGACGTCGAGCCAGTCGCGCGCCGCCCAGCTCAGCGCCGGGATGAAGATGGCCGTGCCGTCGTCCAGGTTCAGGAGCGCGGTCGCCGACGCGGACAGCTCGGTCAACAGGCCGAGCGAGAGGCCGACGAGCCCGTAGTCGCGGCCGACGGTGAACGGGGCGAAGGGGTCTGCCTTCGAGGTGGCCGACGCCGCGAAGAGGCCGTTCCCCGAGCAGGCGATCGGGCTTGGGCCGGCGAGGCGGGTGGCCGCGCTGGGGTACTGGTCGGGCGAGGTCAGCCCGGAACCGTTGCGCGAGTACTGGGCGAACGCCACCATCTGCTCGAGCACGGGGAAGGAGTAGTCGATTCCGACCGCGACCTCTTCGTGAGGGCTCTTCGAGAAGACCCAGGCGGCTTCCAGCCAGAAGCCGACGACGGCGGTGCCGCGAAGGTCCAGGCCCGCGAAGGCGGTCGAACCCTCGCCGCGATAGCCGCCGACCGCGGCGAAGTCGGTGCCCATCCAGTTCACCCGGGCCCGCCCCGCCGCGCGCACTCCGGTGAAGGCGTCGTCAGTCGCGACCACGGCGGTGGCGTCGGAGGCCTGGGTGAAGGGCACCGTGAGCCTTAGCGCGTTCACCCCGCGCCTGGGGCGCCAAGGCTCAGTGAGCAGCACCTGGGGGAACGGATCGGTCGGGTTGAGGAACCGGGCCGAGCCCCAGTTCACCGCCTGCCTGCCTATGCGCAGGTCGAAGGACGGGTTGTAGACGTCGACGAAGAGCCGGTCCACGTCGAGGTAGTCCTCGGCTCCGTCGATGTGCAGGAAGGAATTCGCGCGGGGCACCGGCGCGCACTCTGCGGCCTCGTAGAGCGGCCCCAGCTCGCTCGCCCTGAGCATTCGGTCGAGCACCGTGGCCGTGTCGCGCCCTTCTGCCAGGCCTGCCTCGACCGTCGCCACCAGCTTCACCCGCTCGGCGAGCTGCGTCTGGAAGGACGGCCGGACGTGCTCGACGAGCTGCAGCTTGTCGCCGGCCGCGCCCGGGAAGAGCGCCGCGCGAAGCTCGGCGTAGCCCTGGCCTTCTTCGGCCGAAGAAAGGCTCGCTAAGAGCGCCACCAGGAGGGCCGCCGTGCGTGCGCTCATCGGCCCAGCGGCAGTGTTTCGTGGCGCGCGCATCAGTGGCAGAAGGTCCTCGCGCATCCGGTCGGTTCGCGCAAGCTCCGAAAGGGTGCAAGAGGCCCCTCGAGGCGCTACTACCGGGACATGGCGATGGTGACCGGCGGGCAGCTCGTGGCGCGAATGCTGAAAGCCGAGGGCATCCGGCACGTCTTCACCCTCTCTGGGCTGCACGTCGCGCCCATCTACGCGGGGTGCGTCGAGGAAGGCATCACCCTGGTCGACACCCGCCACGAGCAGGCGGCGGCGCACGCGGCCGACGCCTACGCCCGCCTCACCCGCGGCGTCGGAGTGGCGGTGGTGACTGCAGGGCCCGGCGTCACCGACGCCCTGACCGGAGTGGCCAACGCGGCCTCGGCTTCCTCGCCCCTGGTGCTGCTGGGCGGCGCGGCCCCCACCTTCAACCAGGGGCGCGGCAGCCTGCAAGAGATCGAGCAGGTCGACCTCTTCCACCGCATCGCCAAGTGGTCCGACCGGGTGCCCAGCCCCGAGGCGGTGCCGCTCTACCTGGCCAAGGCATTCCGGGTGGCGCTGGCCGGCCGACCCGGGCCCGTCTTCCTCGAGCTCGCCTGGGACGTGCTCTGCAACGGCGTCGATGCCGAGGGGCTGCGCCTGCCGACCCGGTACCGCACCGACGCGCGCGTGGCCCCCGACCCGCGCAAGGTCGAGGCGGCGGCCGCGCTCCTCGCCAAGGCCGCCCGGCCGGCGGTCGTCGCCGGCTCGCCCATCTGGTGGGACGACTCAGCGGCCGAGCTGGCGCGCCTGTGCGAGCGCGGCCAGCTGCCCGTCTTCTTGAACGGCGCCGCGCGGGGCTCGCTGCCGTCCTCGCACCCGCTCTTCTTCCAGCACTCTCGCAAGGAAGCGCTCGGCAACGCCGATGTCGTGCTGGTGGTCGGCACGCCGTTCGACTTCCGGCTCGGCTACGGCGGCGAGCCGGGCCTGGCCGCCGACGCTCGGGTGATTCAGGTGGACATCGACCCGACCGAGCTCGGCCGAAACCGGGCCGTCGAGGTGGGGTTGATCTCCGACAGTTGGAGCGCGCTCTCGGCCCTGGCCGCGGCCGTGCCCGAGGGCCGGCGCGACGCGCACCTGGCGACCTTGCGGCGGGCCGAGGGCGAGAAGGCGGCCGCCCTGGCGAAGTGGACTTCGAGCGACCAGAAGCCGATCCACCACTTCCGCCTGGCGCGCGAGCTGTCGGACGTCGCGGCGAAGACCGACCCTCTGTTCATCGGCGACGGCGGCAACTTCGTGGCGATGGCGGCGAAGGTGATTGAACTTCCCGGGCCCGGCCGCTGGCTCGACCCGGGGCCGCTCGGCTGCCTCGGCGTCGGCGCCCCCTTCGCCATCGCCGCCAAGCTGCTGCACCCGGGGCGGACGCCGTGGGTGGTTCAGGGCGACGGATCTTTCGGGTTCAACGGCATGGAGTACGAGACGGCGCTGCGCTTCAAGCTGCCGATGGTGTGCGTGGTGGGCAACGACGCCGCCTGGGGCCAGATACGCATTCCCCAGGTCGAGCTGTTCGGGGTCGAGAAGTCGCCGGCCACGCTGCTCGCGCCCACCCGCTACGACGAGATCGTCCGGGCGATGGGCGGCCACGGCGAAAACGTCACCGAGCCCTCGCAGATTCGCCCCGCGCTCGAGCGCGCCGCCGCGTCGGGCACGGTCGCGTGCGTGAACGTGATGCTCGATCCCGCCGCGCCGACCAAGGCAGGAGCGGTAGGGTACGCGGTCTGATTCCGCTCAGCAGGAGCCAACCCATGACTTCCCATCACCTCGACCGCGCCACCACCGCCGTCCTCATCGTCGACATTCAGGAACGCCTCGGTGCCGCGATGGACTCTCGGGCGCTCGAGCGCATGGTGCGCCGCACCGTGGCCCTCATCACCGGCGCCCGCGCCCTGGGGCTGCCTCTCTGCGTGACCGAGCAATACCCGAAGGGCTTGGGGCCCACCGTGGCCGCCGTTCGCGAGGCGATGCCGGGGCTCGCCGTCCGCGAGAAGTCGTCCTTCTCGTGCCTTGCCGACGGAATCCCCGAGGCGCTGGCGGGCAAGAGCCAGGTGCTGATCGCCGGCATGGAAACCCACGTCTGCGTCTTCCAGACCGCCCGCGACCTGGCGGCCATCGGCGTCACGCCCTACCTGTGCGCCGACGCCGTGCTGTCGCGCACCGAGGAAGACCGCCAGGTCGGCCTCGACCTCTGCCGCGCGGCCGGGGGCGTCGTCACCACCGTCGAGGCGGCGCTGTTCGACCTGTTGGGCCGGGCCGGCACGCCCGAGTTCAAGGCGGTGTCGGCGGCGGTGAAGTAACCGCCACGTCGCTCCCGGCGCCTAATCGGTACCCTCGCGCCGCCGGGCTTGTTAGAGAGGCGGCATGAGCCCCATGCAGATGGAACTGTCGGTCGACTTCCACTTCAGCTCGGCCCACCGGCTGCCGTACTACAACGGCGCCTGCTCCCGGCTGCACGGCCACAACTACGTCCTGCGCGTCTCCATCGTCGGAACGCCGAACCCGAAGGACGGAATGATTCGCGACTTCGAAGAGATTCGCCGCAAAGTGTGGGAATCGGCGCTCGCGACGTGCGACCACCACAACCTGAACGACTTCATGGACAACCCCACGGCCGAGAACCTGATCGCGTGGATGTGGGAACGGCTGAAGCCCGAGGTCGAAGGCCTGAAGGAGCTGCGCCTGTGGGAAACCCCCGAGTACTGCGTCAGCTACCGCGAAGGGTGAAACAGCCCGTCAAGGCCAAGCCCGACCGCGCGGGCATGGAGAAGGCGATCGCCGCCTTCCTCGGCGCCGCCGGTCTCGACCCGGCCAGCCCCACGCTCGCCGAGACTCCGGCCCGGGTCGCCGAGGCCTGGGCTCGAGAGTTCCTCGACGGCTACCAGGAAGATCCGGCCGCGGCGCTGGGCGAATTCTACCCGGCCCCCGAAGGCACGAACGGCGAGCTGGTGGTGGTGACCGACCTCTGCTTCCACTCGATGTGCCCGCACCACCTGCTGCCGTACTCGGGGCGCGCGCACCTGGCGTACATGCCGGGCGACCACGTCGTCGGCTTCGGCCGGCTGTCGGCGCTGCTCGACGTCTGCGCCCACCGGCTGGTGCTGCAGGAAGACCTCGCCCGCCACGTCGCCCACACGCTGGCCAACGCGCTCGACAGCCCCGCCACCGCCTGCGTCATCGAGGCCGAGCAGGCGTGCCTGCGCCTTCGCGGAGACCGCCAGCGCGAGGCCCGCACCCACTCCGAAGCCTACGAAGGAAAGCTGCGCAACGACGCCGGGCTGCGCCGCGAATTGTGGGCGCGCATCGGGGGCCGCCGATGAGTTTGGGCACGCCGCTCGAAGGTCGGGTGGCGCTGGTCACCGGCGCGTCGCGCGGCATCGGCCGCGCCATCGCCCTGGCCCTGGCCGACGCCGGAGCGGACCTGGTGCTCACCTCGCGCCGCCAGCGCGGGGCCGAGCAGACACTCCGAGACGTCGAGGCCCGCGGCCGGCGCGCTATCGAGCTGGCCTACGACTCCGCCCGGCGCGACGACGCCGACCGCCTGGTGGGCGCGGCGCACGCCAGCTTCGGCAGGGTGGACGTGCTGGTGAACAACGCCGGCACCATCGTCCGGGGGTCGCTCGGCAAGACGTCCGACGACGACTTCGACCGCGTGCTGGCCGTCAACCTGGCCGGCCCGTTCTACCTGTGCCGCCGCCTGGTGCCGGACATGGTGTCGCGGGGCTTCGGCCGCGTGGTGAACGTCTCGTCGATCAGCGGCCGAATGGGCACCCCCGGCCTGTCCGCCTACTGCGCCTCGAAGTGGGGGCTGAACGGCCTGACTCAGGCGCTGGCCGCCGAGCTGACCGGCACGGGCGTCATCGCCTGCGCAGTGCTGCCCGGCAGCGTCGACACCGAGATGCTGACCGGTTCGGGCTTCGAGCCGCGCATGAGCCCCGGCGACGTGTCGGGCGTGGTGCGGTACCTGTGCTGCGAGGCTCCTGTGGCGATGAACGGCAGCCTGGTCGAGGTGTTCGGGTGAGCGCCGGAGCCCCGAGGGCGAGTGCCGAGGCCTTGGCCCGGGTGCGCGAGGCGCTGACCGCCGCGCTGGGCCCACCGGCGGTGAAGGCGAC
>JAHFDQ010000438.1 GCA_023248915.1 Archangiaceae bacterium
AAGATGGCGTCGGCCAGGTTTTCGCCCGACTCGCGCCGGATTCCGAGCGGGTGGCGCACCACCCCGAAGACCTCGAGGTGGCCCGTCACCGTCTTCAGCTTCTGCGCGGCGGCGTTCATGACGGCGAGACTCCCGTCCAGAGCAGCGGCAGGGTCAGGTAGACCGAGGCCAGGATGAGCGCAGCCAGCGCCAGCGCCAGCGCGGTGAACGCGCCCTTCGCCAAGAGCGCCAGGCGGTCGAAGCGAAGCTCGGCCCGTTCGGCGAAGTGAAGGGCCAGCTCGGGCCAATCGAGGGTGCCGTGGGCTTGGCGCGCGGCGTCGCCCGCGAACCCGGGCGCGTGCCTCCGGGCCAGCTCGAACGCGGCCTCGGCGGGCACTCCGGCCGCGGCGAGCGGGGCGAAGGCGGCGCACACCCGCGCGTCCGCCAGGGGGCCGAACAACCACCGGTGCGAGCGGTCGAAGAGCGGCGCTACCCACGCGGCGAGGACCACTGCCAGGGCGAGCCAGAACCCGACCTGGCCCAAGACCGAGAGGTACGCCCACTGACCGTCGGGAAGCGCGGCACCGGAGGCGAGGCCAGGGACCACCCGGAAGGCGAACAGCTGCGCCACCACTGACTCGACCATCAGCACCAAAGCCAGGTAGTGGCACGTCCCGAGAAGGGGCCGCCAGAGGTCGGTCGACCGGGGCAACCGGGCCAGGGCGGCGCTCACCTCGACGGCGGTCTCCGGGCGAAACGCCGCCGCGTCGGCAAGCAGCGGGTCGAAGCCCAGGGGAATGAGCGCTCCGAGGGCCTCGCCGAGCTTTCCGTGGCGGGCGAAGTCGATGGCGCGCTGAGCGGGGAACGGAATGCCCCCCGCCAAACCCCCGACGATTTCGAGCTCGTGGTGCACGGGGCGGCCCGCGGCCACGGCCCGCTCGGCGGCGACGCTGAAGAACCGGCCCGCCTTCACTTCACCGCTCCCGCGATGGCGAACACCGGGAGGAGGAAGGCGGCGACCAGCGGTATCGCCGCCGCGAGCACCACGCCGAGGCCCAAGGCCGGGCTCCAGCCAGCGAACCGCGCCGAAGTGGCTCGCGCCTCGGACTCCAGCTCGGCCGCGAGCGTCCGCGCTCCGCTCTCCGGGCCGTCGCGCGCCAGCAAGAACGCCCCGGCCTTCCGCTCGAGCGCCGTCAGCCCCAACCCCTGACCGTCGAAGACGGTCTCCCGCGTCGACGGGTCGACCAGCTTCGCCGCGGCCTCGGCCGACACCATCGCGGCCATCGCCGCCGCGAACTGGCGCAGCCGCGCCGCGGCCTGGAATCTCGCGACACCCGGGAGCCACCGGGCCGGCACCGCCCATGGCAACGCCGCCAGGGCGAGCAAGAGCGCCGGCCCCAGGTAACCCACCGCCGCGACCGCGTCGAAGGTCAGCTGGGTCACGAGGGGCAGCGCGCCGAAATTGGAGACGCCCTCCTGCCAGGCCCGAATCAGCAGCGTCGCCAGGCCCAGGGTGAACCCGGCGCCGCCCAAGGCAAGCGTTAGGAGGAACGCCGCCTGTTGCCGGCTGCGCCGCGCCGCCCAGGCCACCTCGCTGCTCTTCACCGACTCGAGCAGCGCCTCGGGGCCGGCCGCCTCGCCCTGCGCCAACAGCGCGAGGAAGGGGTCGGCGCCGGCCTCGGGCCGTTCGCCGCGGTCGAGCGCCTGGGCCACGCGGTCGAGCTCGCGGTGGGCGTCGCCTCCGGGCAAGCCCTGCGCGACCAGCGCCACCGACTTGGCCGCGGTCCAGCCGTGGCGCCGGAGCGCCACCAGGTGAAGCGCGAGGAGCGCCCGGCTCTCGTCGGTCAAGCTCACTCGAGCTCGTCTCTAACGGAAATGGCCAGGGTGGCGCCGTCGAGCTCGAAGCTCGAGGCCTGGCCGTCGGCGTCGAGGTCGCCCTCGGCCACCGCCTTGAAGGTGCCCGCGGCGAGCACCACCGAGTACCGGTAGCGCACCAGCCCCTCGGCGCGGACTCCCAACTGCTTCCAGCTCGGGCGCGAGGTATCGAAGGCCACCGGCGCCTTGGGGACGCCGCCGGTGGACGTGGAGGGGGCGGCGGCGAGGTACTGCCCGTGGTCCCGGTAGTAGGCGAGCTCGGCGTTGGCGATGGCCGACAGCATCATCCGGGCCTCGGCGGCGCGGGCGCGGAAGACGATGGCCTGGTACCCGGGGACGGCGAGGACGGTGAGAATGCCGATGACGGAAATCACCAGGACCAGCTCTATCAGCGTGAAACCACGCGCTTTCATCAGCCCTCCTCGAGGCGCCGCGAGGCTAGTGAGGCGGCGCTCCTGGGGCCAGCGAAAACAACGCCTGCTCAGGGCTCGGCCAGGAAGACCGGCCGGTCGTCGGTGACCTGGCCGTAGCTGCCGCTGAACCGGTCCACCGACAGAGGGCTGGCACCGTTCACCACCCAACCGAAGTCGATTCGGATGGTCTCGTGGTTGAACTGCGGCAAGAGAATGCGCAGCCCCCCGCCCACCGTGTGGGTCAGCGTCGGCGCCGCGTCGAACGCCGACCCCGCGTCCCAGAACAGCACGCCTCCGACGTACACCGTGCGCACCTCGACGGCGCGGCTGCGCAGCTCGAAGTTCCAGAGCACCTGGTTCTGGCCCGCGAAGGCCTCGGGCGCGGCCCCGCGCAGGCCGTTGCTGCCTCCGAGCAACGAAGCCCGGTGGTCGAGGTCGTCCTGGCGCAGCTCGACGTAGAGCCGGGTGACGACCCGCACCGGGCCCCACTCCGGGCCGTAGTTCGACAGCTCGGCCCCCCAGTGCTTGTTCACCCAGCCGCCCATGTCGCGGGCGGCGGCCGCCACCACCACCGTCGCCAGGTCGCCGTGCGACGAGAGCCGGTACCGGGCCCAGGCGCCGCCCTCGACGAAGCGCGACGGCGACAGGAACGCGGGGTTGGCCCAGCGGGCCCAGACCAGCGCAGAACCACCGAGCTGGAAGTCCTCGGACAGGCCGAAGGTGTCGAGGTTGCGCAAGACGCGGAAGTCCGCCTGGTACACTCGCGCCTGCGCCCCCAAGTAGGCGGCACTCTCGCTGGGCGGCAGGAAGCCCGCCTCGAGAAACCCGCGCCCGGCATCGGACAGGGGCGCGGAGAGCGGCGCGCGGTAGCTTCGCGCGTAGGCGCCGGCCCCCGCCGACAGGTTCAGCTTCAGGGCGTGCCCGAACGAGCGCGTCAGGTACAGCTGCCCGTTCACGTTTCGCCCTTCGTAGACGTAGGGCACCGGGCCGTCGGGGCCGTCGAGCAGCCACACCGCGGCCCCCCGGTAGACGCGCCAGGTGCGCACGTTCCACCCTCCCTGCCCGACCAGGGCCCAGGCGTCATCGAGCGACCTGAGCGGCCGGCCGGCGACCACCTTGCCCGTGCTGCCTTCGACGGCGAGGGTGTCGCGGTTGAGCACCACCGCGGCCGTCTCGGAGAAGCCGACCTTGCTGTCCAGCACCCGGTTGTCGGTGAAGGCCTGCCCGAGCTGGAGCGTGTCCAGCCGAAGCTGAAAATCGAGCGCCACCTGCTGGTCGAGCCCGAGGAAGTTCTGCTCGGTGGGGTGAAGCTGGAGGAACTGCAGCAGCGTCCCGACGAAGGCGAAGTCGCTGTTGAGGCGCAGGCTCCACCTGTCGCGGGTGATGACCAACAGGCCCACGCCGCCGTGCTGGCCGCGCACCGCCACCGCGCGCGCGACCGCGAAGATGTAGCGGTCGCGCAGGTTGCGCTCGGTTTCCTTGGCGAGGTCGGCGCGGTAGGGCTGGCCCACGTCCAAGAGCACCTCGCGCCGGACCACCGCCTCGCGGCTCAACCGGTGCAGCAGGTTCAGCTCGCCCGGCCACGGGTCGTCGGGCGTGAAGATGTCCTCCGAGGCAACCAGCACCTCTTCGACGACCTGGCCTTCGGGGTTGGGTTCGACGGCGCGCCGGGTCGTCTCGAGCGCCCGGTCGACCAGGCGCTGCTCGTACTCGGCCGACTCGGCCCTTGCCGCGGACGCCGACACACAGAGGACCCAGGCGAAGAGCCAGCGCATCACTCGGCGCGAGCGTAGCGCGGGCGATCAGGGAGGGGCGCCGATTCTCAGCAGGTCTTCCAGCGTTTCGACCGACTCGACCGCCTGTTCCATCATCCGCTCGAGGGTGAAGCTGCCGGCTCGGCGCGGGTCTTCCCCGTGCTCCGCGATGCGCCGCATCGCCGCGCACATCAGGGACAGCCCCACCGTGACCGAGTTCACCCAAGCCCGCGCGTCCTGGCGCTCGGAGAAGAACAGGTACACCGCCCCGGGCTGAAACTCGCCGCAGCAGGCTTCCATGGTGGCCTCGGCCGTCACCTGGTCGAAGAAGCGGGGCGCCCTGTGGCCGCGCATCTGGAGGAACTTCCACAGCAGCAGCTCGATTCGCCCCGCCAGCGAACGAAGTCGCGCCGGGTCGTCCTCGAGTACCCCCAATTCGGCGAGGGTCTCCGCGGCTCGGGCCGTGGCTTCCTCGCAGCGCTTCAGACAGGGGGGTGACACCCGGCGACCTCGCAGCGAGGTTGGTAACCAGTCCACTGGGGCCGGGCAACTCTTCACCGCTGCCCCGTGGCGCTTTTCGTGCTCTAAACGCCCGCCATGCCGCACGCGAACCGACGCCTTGCGTTGCAGACCGTTCTCGTCCTCTTGGCGCTCGTTGCTCCGACGAGCCGCGCCGCGACCAGCCTGACCGGCTTTCCGAAGCGCACCGGCAAGCCCATCGCGCGCTCTGCGGTGGCGGCCGACCTCTCGGGCAACGGCGACCACGCCCTGGTGGCGGTGGCGGGCGACCGGCTGGTGGCCTACGGCACCGACGGCCAGGCGCTGGCCGGCTTTCCTATTTCCCTCGGCTCGAAGGACCAGGCCGTCGGCGACCCCGCCGCCGCCGACATGGACGGCGACCACAAGGCCGAGGTCGCGGTGGCCACCGCCTCGGGCAAAGTCTTCCTCATCTCGGGCGGAGCGGTGGCGCCGGGCTTCCCGGTCAAGCTCGAGGCGGGGTGCGCCGCGGGCCCGTCGTTCGCCGACGTCGACGGGGACGGCAAGCCCGAGCTGCTGGTGGGCGACAAGGGCGGCCGGCTGCACGCCTTGAAGAAGACCGGCAAGCCGGCGCCGGGCTTTCCGCTCACGCTGGGCGGAGTCTTGAGCTCGAGCGTCAGCGTCGGAGTATTGAAGGGCGACCTGGCGCTGGCGGTGGGCACCGAAGAGGGCACCGTGCACGTCGTCGACCTGCACGGCAAGTCGCTGCCCGGCTTTCCGCTGGCGGCCCACTTCGCGGTGGCCGGCGCGCCCGCGTTCGGCGACCTGGACGACGACGGCCGAATCGACCTGGCGGTGGCCTCGAAGGACTTCAACCTCTACGCCGTGGACGAGGACGGCCAGAAGCTGCGCGGCTTCCCGGTAGTGGCGGGCTTCGCCATCGACGGGGCG
>JAHFDQ010000086.1:0-9195 GCA_023248915.1 Archangiaceae bacterium
GTCGGGCGGACGCCCAAGAATCGGCGGGACCGGGCCCGAGCTGCCTGGTGCTCCCACTCCATCTGGGCGACAGCCTCTGGGGCGTCTGGGCCACCTCGTACCCTGCGCCGCACCGCTTCTCGAACGAGGACTTGGCCACGGCGATGGCGGTCGGCGACCTGCTCGCGCTGGCCTTGTCCCGCGCTGACGCCAGCGAGGGCGCCCAGGACCTGCTCGCCCAGCTCGAGCGTCTGTCCGCCGGGGGCGCGGCGATCGCCGAGGCGCTCGCGGTCCTGCCCGAGACCCAGCTCCGCGCCGCGGTGCAGCGCGGCTTCCACGTCTGGCCGTACGCCCGTGCGGACGACCTGCCCGAGTTCCTGACGTCCATCTTGCACACCTTCGTCGAACAGGCGCGGCGGGCGACCGGGGCGCAGTACGCGGCGCTGGGAATCGGCGCCTCGCCGGAACGCCCCTTCGAGCCCTGGGTCTTCCTGGGCATGGACCCGAAGCTGACGGCCGTCATCGGCCACCCGCCGAGGCCGGTCGGAACGCTCGGCGTGGTCGCGGTCGGAGGACAGACCGTCCGGGTGCAGGACATCCACAAGCACCCCGCCTTCCTCGGACTCCCGGCCGGGCACCCCGAGATGGCGAGCTTCCTCGGCGTCCCCATCCGCTACCGCGAGCTGACGCTCGGAAACCTGTACCTGGCCAACAAGCTCGGCGCCGCCGAGTTCTCGGTGGCCGACGAAAGAATTACCGAGGCGTTCGCCGCCCAGGCGGGTTTGGCGCTTCAGCTCGCCTACCTGCGCACGGCCACCGAGGCGCAAGGCGCGCAACTGCAGAGCGTGCTCGAGGACGCTCCGGTGGGAATTCTCTACGTCGACGCGCGCAAGGGCCACCTGATGGCGAACCCCCGCGCGATGGAGCTGCTCGGTCGAGCGGCGACCCCCGAGGCCGGGTGGGCGCAGTACCGGGGAATCGTCTGCGACCCCGGCGGCCGCCCGCTTTCCCTGGACGAGCTTCCTTCGAGCGAGGAGCGGCTGCCGGACGCGACGACCTCGCGCGAGCTGCTCCTCGTTCAACCGGGCGGCCAGCGGATTCCGGTGCTCGAGCGCGCCGCGCCGGTGCGCGGGCTCGACGGCAAGACGCTGGGCGTGATGGTCATCTTCGAGGAGATTTCCGCCCTGAAGGAGCTCGACCGGACCCGGGAGGACTTCGCGGCGATGGTCGCGCACGACCTGCGCAACCCCATCCAAACCATTCTCTTGCAGATTCAGGACTCGCTGCGACGCGAGGTTCGTGACCAGGTGAAGCTGCCGGTCGCGCAGGCCCGCCGCATCGAGCGCAGCGCGGTGCACCTGGCGCTCCTGGTGGACCAGTTGCTCGACGTCACGCGGCTCGAGTCGAAGCAGCTCATGCTTCAGCGGTCGCTCGTGAACGTGCGCGAAGTCACCGGCGGCCTCATCGACCGCATGCGGCCCACGCTCGGCCAGCACCCCGTGGAAGTCGAGGCGGTGGGCCCGCTGCCCATGGCCCCGCTCGACCTCTTGCGCTTCGACCGCATTCTGACGAACCTGGTGGTCAACGCCGCCCAGCATTCGCCCGATGAGGCGCCCATCCACGTGCGGCTCGCCGCCGAGGAAGGGGGCATTCGCCTCTCAATCGAAGACCGCGGCGAGGGCATCGCGCCGGATGAGCTGGACCACCTCTTCGACCGCTATCACCAGGGCCGGAAGGCACGCGCGGGCGGGGGACAGGGCCTGGGTCTCGGCCTGTACATCGCCAAGGGGCTGGTCGAGGCCCATGGCGGGCGAATCTCGGTCGAGAGCCGGCTCGGAGACGGCAGCACCTTCCACGTCTGGTTTCCGTCGACGCCTCTCGAAGCGGAAGCGACCCAGACGATTCATTGAAACCGTTGCCGGTCACCAGAGCGACGGCCCTCAACCGGCCGGCGCATCACCTCTGCGCCTCGAGCCGGCTTCGGTAGAAGTGGGCGGTCCGCCAGGGCGGTAACCCTTTGGCCTTCAGTTTGCACGGCCCGAGCGAGCCGATTTCGACGCGCTCTGGAGGTGCCGGCATGTGGATGCGAGTGGCGAAGGTGCGACCTGGACAGGTGCTTCTGGTCTCTGGCGACCGGGGCCTGCGACTCCTCCGCGCCGGCCGGACGCTGGTCTGGTCGGGCGAGCGCGTAACGGAACTGAGCCTCTCTCCAGTCACTGTCGGCCTCCACCTCGAGCTGGACGTGGGCGGCGGGTCTGCAACCCTGCGCGGGCAAGCCCAGCTCTCGGTGAACTCGGCGAGCAACACCACTCTCACCTGGGCAGCCCTTCAGACGCTCGACCGCGGCCCGGGTGAATTGATGAACGTCGCCCTTCGGCTGCTCGAGGGCCACCTGCGCGCGCAGCTCGACAGCCGTCGGCCCATTGGCGCTGACGAAACCGCGGCGCTCGCGGCCAAGGTCGGCGCGGCCGCGGCGAATGACTTGGCGAGCATGGGGCTGCGCCTGGGTTCGATCGTCCTCGACGAGCTTCGGTTCACACCCGTCGTGTCCGATGGGCAGCCGGGCGAAGAGGGCCAGCCCTCGGTAACCACGTTGGTGACGACGAACAACCCCCATGTTCTCAAAGAGCTTGGGACTCGGGGGTTCGATCGCCTCCACCTCGTTCATCTCGTCGCCAACAGCGGCGCCGAAGCCGTCGAGCTGGTTCGGCGGTACCACCCGACGGCGGCGCTCATCGACTTCGTGCTTCCGGACGGCGATGGCTTCCGGGTGTGCCAGGCAATCAAGGCGGACAGCGGCACGTCCAAGACCCGGGTCGTGCTGCTCACCAGCAACGCCGTCACTCGGGCGCAGCTACGCCGTATCGAGGAATGCGGGTGCGACGACCTGCTCAGTCTGCCCGCGGCGAGCGGAGAGCTTCGCGAGCACCTGGCGTGCCTCGTCGGCGCTCCCTTCCGTCGGTCTCGGCGGACCCGAGTCGCGCTCGCGGTGACCCTCCAGGCCGAAGGGCGCGCGGTCGGGGGACGGCTGGTCGACCTGTCCGACCACGGCGCGCGTGTCGAAGTCGACGCGCCCCTCGACCAAGGTACCCGGGCGGAAATGAGGCCGGCCCGTTCCGCGGGCGAAGGAGCCCTCCGCGTCCAGGTCATCTGGAGCAGGTCCGAACCCTGCCCATCGGTGGGGCTCGCGTTCGAGCCCAGAACCGAGGCCGAGGTGCGCGCGGTTCGCGACCTCTGCCCGTGGACCGTCGAAGAGAACGACGACGGCCTCTTGGCGACGCTCAACGGAGACCTAGTCGAGGACGGGCTGGACCAGCTCGCGTCACACCTGGTCGGAGCGAAGACCATCACGTTCGACGCTTCGAATGCCCTCGACGTCCCGCCAGTTGCGCAAGGGCCCTGGCGGGCGTTCCTCGACGGTCTCGCCGGACGCAGCTTCAGCTTCATCGCCTGTCCCGCGGCGTTCGTGAGGCGGGCGGCGCCGATGCTGGGCCTCGGGTTCGCCGCCATCCGGTCGGTCAGGCTGACCTACCGGTGCCGGTGCTGCGAGACGGAAGAGGCCCGCGTGCTCCAGCTGGCCGCCCTGCCCCACGAGGACGGCCGCCCCGCAACACCCTTGCTCTTCGAGTGCCCGGTCTGCTGCGGCGAGCTTCGAGTCATCGAGTCCGAGGAAGACTGCCTGGCGGCCTGATTTCTCCAGAAGTGTAACCGGCGACGTCACGCTTTCTCGGCAGCGCCCACCTGGTCCGAGCCGGCCCGGATGCCGACGGGCTGGTGCGCCAATTGCACCCGCGCGGCGCTCCACTTCCTCCTCGAGGTCATCGCAATGAATCGCTCGCTTCTCCTGGCTTCTCTCTCGGTCGGGTTCGCAGTCGGCTGCGGCATGCCCATGAGCAAGACTCCCGCCGATCCGGTCGCCTACCAGCAGCTGGCGATGGACATCGCGGGCAAGGTCGAAGCCCACCGCGCCCTGGCGGCGGACGCGGGGACGGTCCCTTCCTGCGACTCCGAGCACACCCGCTACGACGCCGAGGTCCGGCCGATGCTGGACCAGATGCAGTCGCTCAGCACCGGCATGGACAGCTGCATGATGAACATGGGCAAGGCCGGCGACGCGGACATGGCCAGCACCTGCAGCTCGATGATGTCCGAGCTCGACCGCCACAAGACCGCCGCTTGCGGCGCGGACCTGGTCGCCGACAAGGCCGAGGCCGTGCGCCACTGCGATGCGATGAAGACCTGGCTGGACACCGAGAACACCCGCGCCGCCTACCTTTCGGGCGGCATGGGCGGCATGGGCGATCGCTGCAAGTAGGGGCTACTCCGGTTCCCACGGGTACTGCGAGATGAGGTAGGCGACGAGGGCGTTCACGTCCTCGTCACTGACCTGGTGGCGCCAGGAAGGCATGTTGAGCGGGGGCACAGGGCCAGCCGGGTCTTTCTTGCCGGCGCGGTTGCCGTTCAGGATGAGATCGTGCACGGCGTGGTACTGCGCCAGGAACTGCGGGTAGCTCTTGAAGGGCGGGGCGCTCTGCAACGCGTCCAAGTCGGCGCGCTTTTCGAGCAGGGCGATGGCCGACTGGGCGTCTTCGCGCTCGAAGAGCCGCATCTTCTCGGCCAAGAGGTTGTTCTGCGGGACGGTGCCTGCCAGGTAGTTCGGGTTCTTCACTCCCCCGCTTCCGCCCTTGCCGTGGCAATTCGCGCACCCCTTGTCGGAGAAGAGGAAGGCTCCCTGCTCGACGAGCGTCGCCCCCGGCGGCGGCGGCGAAAGGGCGTGGGTGCAGGGCGGCGCCGGGGCGGCAACCTCCACCGGGCTGCCAGCGGGCAGCACCCGGATGATGCCCCGCATGCCGTAGTGGCAGTGGCCGCAGACCACGGTGCAGTAGTAGGTGAACTCGCCCACTCGGGCGCCCTTCAACCGCAGCTCGACGACGTGCCCGGGGTCGACCTCGACCGGACCGACGCCGAGCTCGGGGGCGTAGAACCCGTGGCGCACGTCGGCGCTGGACAGCCGCAAGAGCACCTCTTCGCCCTCGCGCAGCGTCACCGTCGCCGGGTGGAACGTCTTGCGCCAGTAGTTGGTCCCGTCCACCGCCTCGTCGGTCCAGGCTCCGTCCTTCTTGACCCCGGTGAGGGCGATGACTCGAAGCTCTCTGTCTTCCGGGCGCTGGGCGCGGTCGTGCGACAGGCCCCAGGGCACCCCGACGAGCACCCCCAAGGTGCAAAGCCCTGCGAGCGCCTCGTGACCGAGCATCTTCATTCGAGTCACCCGACGAAGAAGCACATCAGGGCAACGGTCATCGTCGCCGCGAAGGCCCAGGTCGGCGCGAGGCTGAGCAGCGCCTTGTGCGAATCGGCGTACAGCTCACGCCCGATGCGCCAGCTGCTCGAGAGCGAGACGTACAACCCGGCCAGCAACAGCGGCAACTGAACGAGGCCAATCCACTCCGGCAAGAGCGGGTGCCACTGGACGGAACCGGTGCGGAAGAGGTCCCAGCCGTGCCCGAGAGGGTCCGACAGCGTCGAGAGAATGTACGCCCCGTTCACCGCCATGAGCGGCACGCTGAACGCTATCCACGCAAAGAGGCCGAGCGGCACCCAGACGTAGGCGTACCGGACGAAGCTGTCCCCGAGTCGGGCCTTCGGCTCGTTCGCCAGGCGCCGCCCCAACCAGGTCATCGCCAGGTGCAGCGCCGGGAAGACGCCCAGGCACAGCCCGAACACCGCCAGCACGTACAGGCCGAAGCCCTTCCAGTTGCCGACTTCGCTGATGTTCGCCCAGTCCTTCACCGTGCCCCACGGGCCCAAGAGGGTGACCGAGTACACCAGCGCCAGCACCAGCATGATGAAGGCCTTGAACGCCTCGTCGTAGCCCTTGAGCAGCCGGTCCGAGCAGAACGGGCGCAAGAAAACCGTCACGTTGTCGTAGGGGCAGGTCTTCACGCACTCGAAGCACATGCCGCAGTAGTTGTTGCGCGTCATTCCGCCCACGTACTGAAACCACGGGCACCCGTAGCCGCTCTCGCACCCGAGCAGGCACTCCTTCTCTTTGTGAGAGCGGCACAGGGTCGGGTCCTTCACCCGGACTGCCAGCGTCGAGGTCATCGAGTAGAGGCCGAG
This sequence comes from Archangiaceae bacterium, assembly GCA_023248915.1. GTDB lineage: Bacteria > Myxococcota > Myxococcia > Myxococcales > Myxococcaceae > JAHFDQ01. The sequence continues at coordinate 6,100 of JAHFDQ010000086.1, forward strand.
GAAGCCGCTCACCGGGCACAGGTACATGCAGAAGGCCCGCTGCCGGAAGACCAGCGAAAGGGCCACGGCGAGGACAATCATTCCCCCCAGCACGAAGGTGCTGACGATGGGCCGGGTCACCAGGAGGGCGCTGAACGACGCCAGGCAGAGAAACCCCAGGTTCTGCAACCAGATGTTCTGCAGCGCGCGGGGCCACTCGAGGTTCAGCCCGAACATCCGGGTGCGCTGCTTCTTCGGGCCTTCGCCTGAGCGCACGCCTACGAACCGCAACCGCTGCAGCCACTCGCCGAAGACCGGCAAGGGGCACACGGTGCACCACGCCCGCGAGAGGAAGGGGACCAAGAGGGCGATGAGCAGGAACCACCAGAAAATCCAGACGAAGACAATCATCACGTTCCGGCTGCCCACCGGCGACCCGAACAGGCCGGCATAGAGGAACGCGGCGAAGAACAGCACGTTGGGCCAGATGAGCCAGAACTGCAGCGGGCGCCACTTCAGGACCTTGCGAACGAAAGGATAGCGGTCCAGCAGGTCGACGCCGGGCCAGTCGCGAATCGGCTTGGCCGGCTTGACGGGTGCTCGAGCCGCGGGCGCTGGCTCTGGCGCCTCGAGGGGGCGCGCGGGTTGGCTGCCCGGAGTCATGCGGCCGCCGTCGGTTCTCGTCGGCGAACGACGAGCGCGAAGCCGACCAGCAGGCCGAGGCTGGCGCCGATGCCACCGTGCAGGCTGTGGTTGGGCGCGACGATGAGCTCGCCGCTCATGAACGGGTGCAACGCGCCACAGGTGTGCGAGCACCGGTAGCGGAACTTGCCCGTCTGGGTGGCGACGACGGTGATCTCTTCCTGCTCGACGCGCTGGTCGCCCTGGGACGGGTGCCTGACGAGCGCGTTCTTCTGTTGCGGCAGAATCTCGGCGTCGACGTCGTACCCCTCGAGGTAGAAGCCGTGCACCACGTCGAGCGAGACGAGCTTCAGGTGAAGCCGGTCGCCGCGGTTCGCCCGAATGATGGGCGGCTCGAAGCTGTACTGCTTGGCGTAGATGGTGATGTCGCGGTCCTTAGGGGGCCCGCTGGTGTTGAACAGGAGAATCCCCGCCCCCGCTCCAAGCCCGACCGCGGCCGCGAGTATGGCGGCGGTCCTCCAGCGCGTGCGGGCACGGGGCCGCGCGACGTCCGCTACTACTTCGAGCGCCATCAGTGCAGCCCGATCTCGACGTTGGCGGCGCCGCTGGCAGGGACCGTCACCTTCACCGGGTCGGCGTGCTTGCGCTCGTGCCAGACGGCGAGCGTGTACTCGCCGGGCGGGACTTCGGCGATGCTGAACGAGCCGTCGTCCTTCGTGACCGCGAAGAACGGGTTCTGGAGCGAGATGATGTACGCGATCATCGAGGGGTGCATCTTGCACAAGAGCGTGTAGACCCCCTCGGTCTTGAGCGTGTACTTGCGGACCTGGTCCTTGGTGAAGACGCCGAGGTCGAACTTCTCGCCGTCGGGGCTGAAGACGTTGTGGCCGGTGTCGTCATTGTTGAGGAACTCGACCGTGGTTCCCTTCACCACCGGCAGCACGAAGGGAATGAACACCTGGCCCTTCTGGTCCATCTGGGCCGTCTTCGGAGCGGCGCCCGCGGGGGCCTTCTCGATGTAGACGACCGCGTTCTTGAGGAACTTGGCCGATTTCGCGGTGAGCTTCCCGCTGATGCTCCCAGCGGCGAGGGCCGGCGAAGCCGCGACGATCGCGGCTGCCAGGGTGGCGCCGAGAAGCTGCTGGGTTAGGTGCATGTCGCGCCCCCTGCCTAGTGAGAATGAACCGTCGTTTGTTCCTGGGCGGCCGGGAGCAACACCTCGCCGTGCAGGCACCTGGCGGGCGACATGCTGGGCGCGCCGCGGTCGCTCTCGACGGTAATCGCCAGCAAGGTCGCCGTCGCGAGCGAGGGGAAGCTCGCCTCGAGCGCACCCTCTTCGTCCAGCTTCCCGATGAAGACCATCGGCTTCTCCGCGGCCTCTTCCTCCCCGCCGCCCATTCCGGCCATGCCGGGGTTGTCCTTCATGCTGCCCGGCACGGTCGCCCAGACCGCGTAGCGCAGCCCTGCGCCCAGCACGGGGAGGCCGTGCGCGTCGGCACTCAAGGCGTCGTCTTCGATGGTGGCTGCGCAGTGCGCGGCCGCGAGGCTGTCCGCTGACACCGGGACGTAGTCGAGGGCCTCGCCCAGGCCACCCCGCATCCGGACGCGCGGGGACGGCGCCGGGGGCAGGTCTTGGCGGGCGTCTTCCTCTGAAACCAAGATGGCGTCGATGTCCTCGAGCGGCGTCGCGGAACCCAGCGTGACGGCGAGCTCCTCGCCAGGCATCAGCTCTCCCAGCGCCACCTGCACAGTGGGAGTGCTCGCCCAGGCGACGTAGCGCGAGGTCGAAGCGAGCGGCTCCAACCCGTCGGTGCTGAGGCGCAGCGTGGTGCCGGCGACGACCGTATGCCCTGACGGAAGCTCCGCCTCGGGCATGAGCGTGACCTTGCGAACCACGTCCGGCCCGCCGCAGCCGCAAAGGGCGGTTACCACCGCCAGCCAGAACGCATTGTAAGGAACTCGCATGGAAGTTCTCGAAGGTTCGAAGACGCTCGCTAGAAGGCCACCATCAGCCCGCCAGTCACGTCGCTGAACTTGAAGCCGCCGCCCGGGGATTCGAACGTCGCCAGCACCTGAGCCCGCACGTTGGCGCGGATGACGAAGTAGCCTCCGCCCGAGAGGCGTTGCTTCGCCGAGCTGCCGAGCGTTCGCCGCTCATAGCGGGCGGTGGGGATGAGCCAGGGGAAGACGACGTAGTCGAGCTGCGAGAAGAGCTGCCAGTTGTCGGCCGAATCTTCGGGCATCGCCAGCGAAGGCCTCTCGTTCGACCCCATCGCGTAGGCGACGACGAGGTTCGCGTCGCCGTAGAAGAGATTCACGTCCGCGCCAGCCGACCAGAAGCGGTCGACCTGGGTCGCAACTTTCGGGTCGCCCAGGGTCGCCTGGCCGCGGTAGCCGAAGACGCCGACCTGCACGCTCTTCTCTCGCCAAGGCTCGGCCTCGGTGGCGCCTCCGACTCCGTCGAGGCGCATTCCT
>JAHFDQ010000086.1:9205-11925 GCA_023248915.1 Archangiaceae bacterium
TGTAGGCGACGCGGCCGTAGACGTCCTTGGCGCCATTGGGCTGATTGCCCGAGCCGTCGACCAGCCCGGCGCTGTACGAAAGGCGCCCGTTCCCGAGCACGCCCGCGGCTTCCAGGCCGAGCTGCGACGGCTCTACGGTGAACTGGTTGTCCTCGATGGGGCTCGCGCTCAGCCAGGGCGCGGCGCCGAGCATCCGGTGCATCGAGAACCCGAGCAGCGTCGGTTCGATTCTTCCGACCCGGAGCGTGGCTACCGGAAGCTCGAACGGGCTCACCACCACGAAGACGCGTTCCAGGTCGGCGCGAACCGACTCGCCTCCCGCGGGTTGCGGTACGGCGGTGAGCGTCGCGCCCGCCCAGGCGGAGAAGACCTGGCCGAGGCTGCCCGCGAAGTTGACCCCGATAGTTCCGCCCACCCCGGTGAAATTCACGGGGTTGCTTTGCGCCGTCCGGGAAACCACCACCTGCGACCCGACGCGCGCCGCGACACCTGCCGTGGCGGGCATCTGTCCCGGCCAGACCGAGTTGGGGAAGACCTTCTCGTGCGCCTTCTGCCCGAGCGCGAGCGGTTCTTCCTTGGTCGACTCTTCCTCTTGGCTGCCGGGGAACCGATAGCCGTTGCGTCGGAAAGCCTCGCCGAACGGCGTCAGCTTCGGGTAGGCGACGTGACAGGTCTGGCAACTGGTCTGGTACTTGCGCGCGAAGACGGGCACCGCGAGCGCGGTCGAAGAAACGCCCAGAACCAAGGCAACGGCGGCGAAGGCGAACGCAACTCGCGCGGCGCGCAGAATCCCGGCGCGTCGCCTTGAAACCTGAATCACGTGCGTCGCCTCCCGCTGGAGCTCGAACAGCGCGGCGCGGCGAAGCACGGGCCATGCCAAGAAGTGTTTGGCACCCGACGGCAAGACGTCGCCCCGCGATCGAGCGGCCGGACCGAGCGGCGTCCCATCGTCGAGTAACCAACTGAGTCACAGTGTCGTAGCGGAGGTAACAGGTTGCGACATGCGCGTAGCCATCACACCAAGAGTCGGGACACGGCCTCCACGGACTTGAGCCCTGAACCGAACCGGGCCATCGACGAACGGTTCAGCTCGAGCTCGCTGTACGGGAGATACCGCACCTGGAGGTCAGCGATACGGCGGAAAGCTGGCCGCGAGACCTGCTTGCGCACGTCCTCTTCGCGCGCGTCGGGCGCGACGAGGTACACGCCCCGCAGCCCGCCCTGCTGGCTCTCGGCGAGATCGAGCATTCGCATGATGCCGGTCTGGATGGTGGTGGTGTGCTCGACCTCGAAAGCCGCTTCGACGCGCGCGCTACCGCGGTCGAGCCAGAGAACGTCGATGAGGGGGATGAGGTCGCCGCCTGCCGCGACCGCAACGGGGAGCGCGTCGAGGCACCCGTCGCCGAGAATGCCGTCGCCCAGTGGACGTGCACGGTCGTTGCGGGCAATCCAGACGTCGAAGCCGAGCGAGCGACCCAGGTCCCTCAGCCACCCTTGAACCTCGGTGTGCGTCCGCTCTCCTTGCGCCTCGACGTCGCGAACCTTCCGCTCTTTCGAGCTCTCCTCCCTCACTCTCGCGAGATCGGCCTCCCAAACGGCGAGCGCGCCGGCATCGTCGTCCCGCGGTGGCAGCGGGTAGCGTTCGGTGCCGAGGTCGAAGAAGAACCCTGCGATGGCGCCCAAGTCGTTCGACAGCAGCGACCGGCACGCGTCGTTCTTCCGGAGGGCTCCCTCGCGCATCGCGAGGTACTCCGCCCAGCTGCCCAGCTTCACCTTGCTTCCGGTGAGGGCGTTGTAGCCCTTGACAATGGCGGTGTTGAACGGCGGCACGAGCGTCGGGTGCAGGAAGTAGAGCAGGTTCGCGGCTGCCGGCCCCAGTCCCTTGATTCGCTTCTCGTCGAGCCGGCGAATCGCCGAGACCAGCGCTTCGGCGCCCGAGCAACAAAGGCAGGTGTCGAGAAATCGCCCGAAGGCGAGTTGGTTCTCGCGGTCCTCGTAGATGTCCGGAATGCGCAGCTTGGGCTTCCAGAGGAACGCGTGGTCGGCGCCCTTGAAAATCTGGCGCTGCTCGGCGATCGCACCGACCACCGATTGCAGCGAGGACCCCTTGTATGCGGTTCCGAAGCTACCGGCCGCGATTTCCTTCACCACGTCCCCGATCCCGGCGCGGATAGAGCGGAAGTTCTTGAGTCGCTCCTCCCACAGAAACCAGTTGCGGTAGCTGCCACCCGGGTCTTCGCGCCACCGGGAAAGCAACGTTTCCAGTAGAGAGTCTTGCACCGGGCAATGCTACACGCGCCGGGCGTGACGTCAGAACTCGTATCCGATGTTCACCCGCGCGATGTGGTCGCTTGCCGCCGAGAGGCCCAGAGCAAGTTGGGCATGCACCATCAGGCGACTGGTCACGTGGTACATGAGAATTGGCCCCAGGTAATGCTCCTGGCGTGGCAGTGAGAGGCCAAAGGCGCGCGTGTCACCCAACGCTCCGAATACCTCCAGCCCCATCCCGACCCCTCCCTCATGGACGCAAGGGCACTTGCCACCGCGGCCCCCGCAATGCGAACAGGTGCACCCCTTCATCTTCCTTGCGCAGCCACAGCCAGACGCGCCAGACCCCTCGGAAGTCGCGGTAAGCGCCATCCCACACTTAGGGCAAGTTCCTGGCTTGTTCTCGCGGACATCAGCGTGCATCGGGCATCCGTAGGCGCCATCGCCAACGG
>JAHFDQ010000086.1:11935-14267 GCA_023248915.1 Archangiaceae bacterium
CCAACGGTCGCGGCGGACACCGCGCTCGACCGAGAAGCGTTGGAGTGGATCATCCACATCAGGCCCGCCGAATAGCCGAAGGCGGTCAACCCGTTTCTCAAGTCGGTCTCATTGATCCAATTGAACGCCACGTTGACCGGTCCGACGTCCTCCGAGAGCACGAGCCGGGTCTCGAGAATGCGCTCGCGCTCGGATTCCTCGCTCGTCTCCGTGTACGGCGGCCTCCTCCAGCCCGAGACCTCCATCTTGTAGCGAGTCCGAACGTCGAGGTCCTCGTACTCCGCGTACACCATCGGGTTCAACGGCACCTCGCCGGCGAACAGCCGGTATCGGTTCTCCCAGCGCACACCGGTGAAGCGCTTCTCGCCAGAGTCAAGGTCCTCGAACCACTCGACCATGAGCTCGGTGGCGAAGCGGTCGGTCAGCCCGTACTCAAGCTCCGCCATGTGCGAGAAGTAGTCTCCCACTCCATTCTCGCGGACGAGAGCAGCAGGCTGGGTGATGTCGTTCATCAGCATCAGCTCCAACTCGCCCTGCTCGACCTCTGAGTTGTAGGTCGTAAACCAGCCGTTGTTGCCCGCCCAGGCAGGCGAGCAGATCAGCATTGCCCCGACCGACCCGACCACCAACACGCGCATAGCCCGTACTCTGCGGTCCCTCATTGCCTGGCTCCCGGTTATGATGTTGCGACTCATTCTCAATATGCATGATGGGTGGGAATCGTCGACTTGTCAACGCGCTTTCGAAGAGCCGTGTCGCAGGTGCGGGCAACCCCCGACGACTGCTCTGCCGGCTGCCCGCGCTAGACCTGCGAGGTTGCCACGTCCCATATGACACCCGCGCAACCCTTGGGCCCCAGAGGGTGCGGTGGCTGCCACTCGGCGAGACTACACGGGAGGCAGTGTCGGACTGTTCCGCAAGTGCTTCGTGCCTGCGCGCACTGGCTCGCGGTGTGCAGGGTGTGACGCCTTCCGCAGCGTTTTCTCGCCAAGTGAGGTGAGCCGTGCCCAAGGTCCATCGCAACCAACCCGCACCCAAACCCAAGAGCCCGACGGTGCACGAGCACCACGGGGCTGAGACAAACGACGCGGCGCCAAACGTCCCGACGAAGCCGGTGAGTTGGGTTCCCGCCCCGTCCCGCCCCCAGGAGAACTCGGCGGGAACACCCGTGGCGGTGGATTCGCGCGCGGCCGCGGAGAGCCGAGCCCGGGGGAAGCTGGCCGCCTTGGGGTTTTCGCCGCAGGTGGGCCCCGGTGAAGCGGCGTCCTTGGCCCAGGAGTTGGTCCGAAGGTCCAGCGGGCGCATGGGCACCGACGAGCGGTTCGTCTACGCGGCCCTCGAGTTTGTCCACGCGACGAATACCGTCCCGGCCCTCGACCAGGAGGTCGGGAAGCTGCTTCGAGCAAAGGACCCTGGTCTTGACTCGAAGGTGCGGAGCACCGGCAAGGACGCGCATCTGCGGTTCCTCATCGCCTCCGAGTTGGGTGGCAGCGAGGCGCAACGGGCCACCGACTTCCTCGAGACCGGGAAGGACCGCTTCAGCTCCAGTTCCCTCGCCTACCTCGAGGAGGGCTTCACCCAGAAGTTCGACCAGATTGGTGACTCCTTCCGCGAGCACCCGTTGAAGACCGGCGCAGTCCTGGTCGGTGGAGTTGCCGTCGGAGTCGGAGCAGCGGTGGCTGCGCCCGCGGTGGTTGCAGCCGCGGGGTTGGGCTACCTCGGGTACAAGGTGGTCTCCGCAGTGGAGAACGGCGTCGACGCCGCCCACGCCAAGTCGGCCGAGGAGCGCGCCCAGAAGCTGGTCGCCACCGGCGTAAGCGCGGCCGAGGTGGCAATGGCGGCACCCGCGCTGACCGGAATCGGCACGGTCACCGGCGCGGTTCGGAGCGCAGCCGCGGCAGGTTCGGAAAGCGGTGCCCTGGCAGCAGCCCGGGCGCTCGTCTCGCACGGCTCGGTGCTGGGCAAGGGGGCAACCGTGGCCGCTGCTGCCCACGAGGCGGGCGAACACGCGGCGCACGGGCACCTGGCGGGCACTGCCGGCTCGGCGGCGGGCAGCCAGGGGTTGAGCACGGTGGGCTCGCTCGCAGGTCATGCGCTTCACAACCCCGGGGTCGGTGCCGCAGGCTCGCTCGGGGGCCACGCGCTCCACGGGGACGGGCACCCGCCCGCACCGGAACCGAGCGACCCTCATGCCGGGCACGCCACCCACCCGGCAGACCCCAGCCCCAAGCCGCCGGCAGCGCCCGCCCACCCCGGGCACGATGGCGGCGGCGGAGACAACGAACACCGCTGAAGACCGCGCCGGCTACCCTGCTCGGTGAGCGCCCTCGAG
>JAHFDQ010000087.1 GCA_023248915.1 Archangiaceae bacterium
AAAATCCCGGTCACGCGGTCTCTGAACGCCGGGCCAACGGGCGGGCATCGGCCAAGGCGCTGCGCCAGGTGTCGCCCTGGCCCTCGATCGAGCATGCCCTGCCGAGGCCGCCGTTGCCGACGGTGTAGCGATACCGGGCCAGCCGGCCGCGACCAGAGCCCCCCCGGGCCACTCCACCGGGCCGGGCGCGCACCGCGCCCGAGGCGCCCCAGCGGGTGCGGGCTTCGGCGAGGGCTTCCTCTTTGGTCAAGTCCTTCATGCGGGGGTCCCTTACTACATTCCGCGCGCCCGTGCTCGATACCGGGCGCGCCCCCGCCGGCCCGGCGAGCCGGCCCACCGGGCGACCCTTTCCGGGCTTCAGGCTCGAACTGCCGCTAAGGTGAGTTTCCCGGAGCCGGAACCCGCCCCCTTGTCCACTCACAATGCTGCCGCCTCGTTTGCCACGCTCGGCCTTTCGCCCGAGGCCCTTCGCCTGGTCGAGCGCGCCGGGTATCGCGAACCAACGCCCATTCAGGCACGGGCGATTCCTCCGGCGCTCGCGGGCCATGACGTCATCGGCTGCGCCGCCACCGGCACCGGCAAGACGGCGGCGTTCGCGCTGCCGATCGTCGACCGGCTGGCCGGCACCCACGGCACCCGCGCGCTGGTGCTGGCGCCGACCCGCGAGCTGGCGCTGCAGATCGTCGAGCATGTCGAGCTCTTCGGCGCCGCGCGGCACGTGCGGTCCGCGGCCATCATCGGCGGCGTCGGCATGGGGCCGCAGATACAGGCGCTGCGCCACGGCGCACACGTCATCGTCGCCACGCCGGGCCGCCTGGTCGACCACCTGCAACGGGGCACGGCCGTGCTCGACGGCATCGAGGTGCTGGTGCTGGACGAGGCCGACCGCATGCTCGACATGGGGTTCAAACCCCAGCTCACCCGGATTCTCGCGCGCGTCCCCCGCGCCCGGCAGACGCTGCTCTTCTCGGCGACGATGGCGGGCGAGGTGGCCTCGTTCGCCCGAGCCCACCTCCGAAACCCGGTGCGCGTCGAGGTCACCCCGAGCGGCACCCCCGCGGCCCGCGCCCACCAGCGCGTGTTCCGGGTGTCGCAGAACGAAAAGACCGCGCTCTTGCTCGCGCTCTTGCAGGAAGACGAGGCCAGCACGCTCGTCTTCACCCGCACCAAGCGGCGCGCCGACCGGGTGGCGCGTTCGCTCGAGCGGGCGCGGCAGCGGGTGACGCGCATCCACGCCGACCGCTCGCAGAGCCAGCGACAGCAGGCGCTCGAGGGCTTCCGCAGCGGGCAGTACCGGGTGCTGGTGGCCACCGACATCGCCGCTCGCGGCATCGACGTGGCGGAAATCGGCCACGTGGTGAACTACGACCTGCCGCACGTGCCCGAGGACTACGTCCACCGCGTCGGCCGCACCGCGCGCGCCGCCGCGAGCGGCCGGGCCTCGACCTTCGCGTCCCCCGAGGAAGTCGGGCTGCTCCGCGACATCGAGCGCTACCTTCGCGCCCCCGTCCCGGAAGCGGAGGTGCCGCGCGACTCGCCCGTCTTCCAGGCCGAGGCGAACCGGCAGGCCAACCCGGGGCCACCCCAGCCGGGTCACCACGCCTCGGGCCGGCCGCCCGGGCAACCTCCCGGCCGACATGCCCGCACCCACCCCAAGCGGCCAGCACCCAACCCGTCAGACACGCCCCACGCGCAGCCCGTGTTCCGGGGGGGGCCCAGGCGCCACCGCTGACCCGAGCCATTCCGGGTAGTATGCCCAGATGCTCTCCCTGGCCCTCTTGCCAGCCTTGGTCCTCCTCGCGAACGACGCGAGCGAAGGTTGGACCGAAGTGACCAAGACGGACGGGTTCACGGTCTACTCGCGCGTGGAATCGGGCACCACCATCGCCGAGATGAAGGTGGTGGGCCCCATCGACGCCCCGCCGCACGACGTGTGGAAGACCGTCCGCGACTACCCGAACTACGCCGCGAGAATGCCGTACACCGACGAGGGCAAGCTGATGGGCAGCGAGGGCGGCGACAAGGTCCTCTACTTCTACAGCGTGGTGAACGCGCCGTTGGTCGACCGCCGCGACTACTGCATCCGCATCGTCGACGAGTCGGTCTGGAACGAGGGCAAGGGGTACCTGCTGATGACGTGGAGGGAAACCCCGAAGTGCCCCTCTCCCCGGGAAGGCCTGGTGAGGGTGAAGGCCACCCACGGGTCCTGGAAGCTCGAACCGACCGCGAACGGCACAAAGACGAACGCCACCTACGTCATCTACACCGACCCGGGCGGCGACATTCCCAAGTGGATAGTCAACCAGGGCAACAGCACCGTCGTGGGCAACATCTTCGCGACCACCCGGAAGTGGGCAGTCAAGGAACGGGCGGCTGCGTCGAGGTAGCGGCCTGCCGATGTCGGGGTAGGCTGGCCCGATGCTGATTCTGGTGTCCGACCTGCACCTGCGCGAGGGCGCCCGTTCGCACCTGTCGCAGATAGGGCAGTTCGCCCGCTTCTGGGAACGCATCGAGCAGACTCGCCGCGACGAGACCGCGCAGTTGTGCCTCGTCGGCGACTTCCTCGACCTGGTGCGGGCCCCCGGTTGGCTGGCGACGTCCGCGCGGCCGTACCACTCGCCCTCGCCTGCGCTCGAGCGCGAGGTCGAGGCGCTGGTGCAGCGCACGCTCACGGCCGAGGCGGCCTTCCTCTCGGAAGTCCGCGCCAAGGTCGAAGCGGGCGCGCTCGCCATCGAGTACGTCGTCGGCAACCACGACCGCCTGCTCAACATCGCCTCGCGCGCCCGGGCCGCGGTGCGGTCGGCGCTCGGTATGCCGGGCGGCGAGGCCCCCTTCCCCACCGAGGCCCGCTTCCCCCGGTACGGCGTGCTCGCCTACCACGGCCACGCCATCGACGCGCTCTGCTCGGACCCGTCGGGGGCGCCGCCGCTGTCCGACATGATCGCCCCCGAGCTGATCGTGCGCTTCCCCGAAGAGCTGCGCCGCAGCACCGGCTTCGACCACCCGCATTTGGACGACATCGACGACGTGCGGCCCATTCTCGCGGTGCCCACCTGGGTGCGCACCCTGGCCCGCGACGAAGGAAGTGTGCGCGAGAAGGTGACCGGCGTCTGGGCGCGCCTGGTCGAAGAGTTCTTCGACAACGGCCAGGTGCGCGACTGGTTCCGGTCGAACCACCACCGCTTCAAGCTCGACTTCGCCCAGAAGGTGAAGCTGCTGCTCAGCCTCTCGGCCCGGCGGGGCCTGGGAGAGGACTCGAAGCTCCTGGCCCTGAACGGCGTCCTGATGAAGCTGCTCGACGCCAAGTTCGCGCGCGCCGCGCTGGGCGCGCTCGAGCGGCCCGAGAACCGGGGGCTCAGGTACGTCGTCAACGGCCACACCCACTTCGCGGGGATGACGCCGCTCGGCCTCGTCGACGGGCGGTCCACCTGCTATTTCAACGTCGGCACCTGGCGCACCGTGCACCAGCTCGGCAACGTCGCCCGTGGGCGGCCTTCCTTCCTCGCCTACCACTCGATGGCGTACCTGGTCTTCTTCCCCGACGGCGACGAGCTCGGCCGCGAGTTCGAGTGGTGGCAGGGAGCGGCGACGATGCACCAACGGCCCGTGGCCGGCTGACGACACTGGCACCGGGCCGGCTCCGGGTTCCTCGGCCGCGCCTGCCCGCGTATCCTGTCGCAAATGGACAGCGAACGGTTCTACGCCGACCTACCGGCGGTGACGGAGTTCGGCGAGATATTCGACGAGACCCGCTACCGCGACTTCCCGGCCGACTGGGTCTGCTACGTCACCGACGTGCGCAATTCCACCGACGCGATTCGCAAAGGCCACTACCGCGCGGTGAACATGGTGGGCGCCTCGTGCATCACCGCCGCGCTGAACGCCTGCCCCGGGCTGCCTCTTCCGTTCGTGTTCGGCGGCGACGGAGCGACGCTGCTCGCCCCGCTGTCCCGTGACGCGAAGCTCTGCCGCGAGCTGTCCAGCGTGGCGGCGATGGCGCGGGCCCAGTTCGACCTCGAGCTCCGAATCGGGCGCGTGACCATCGAACAGCTCGCCGCCGGCGGCCACCGGGTCCAGGTCGCGAAGTACCGCGTGGCGGGTGACGACACCCTGGCGATGCTGAGGGGCGACGGAGTGGCCGAGGCCGAACGCAAGGTGAAGGCGCCCGGGTCGAGGAACCTCGTCACCGCCGCGGACGGTTCGGCTGGTTCGGCCAACCTGGAAGGGCTTTCGTGCCGGTGGGAACCCGTTCGCTCGGCGAACGGCGAGATGCTCTCGCTCTTGCTCCGAGCTCGCGCCGGCGAGGGCACGTCAGGCGCCTACTACAGCGAGCTGTACCGGAAGATTCGCGACCTGCTCGACCTACCGGACGCCGACCTGAACCCGATCAAGTCGAGCGGCCTCAAGATGACGTGGCTACCCGGGGGCCTCGACGTCGAGACGCGCGCGCACTCGGGCGTCGAAGGCGGTTGGGCGCGCTTGGCTTCGAAGGTGAGAACGCTGGCGGCCGCCACGCTCGGACGCCTGGCTTTCGCTTCGGGCATTCGCACCCGGTTCCTCGATCCCGGTCGCTACACCCGGTCGATGGTCCAGCGGTCGGATTTCCGGAAGTTCGACGGCGTCCTGCGCATGGTGCTTGACGCTCCCACCGACAAGATTCCGCGGCTGCTCGGCTTCCTCGAGGCCGAGCGCGAGCGCGGGGCGCTCGTGTACGGTGTTCATCGTGCTCCAAGCGCGCTGATGACCTGCATTGTCTTCTCCGCGAAGGACGACAGCCACATCCACTTCGTGGATGGAAACGACGGGGGCTATGCGCTGGCGGCCGTCCAGCTCAAGGAGCAGTCGGCGCGAGCTGCAGGCTGAGCACGCTGCCCGGGGGCGCCGGTCTCGAACAGATCGGCGAACCTCGATCGCGCGCAGGGCTCGCGGGCCGCCTCGGGAAGGCAATCGGCGCCGCGCACGCTACTTCCGCTCGACCGCGCCGACATGGATTCGGTCCTCGCTCACTCTGCCCTTCCCGGGCGAGAGCACCTTCATGCGGGCGCCGTCGCCGCGGACCGCCCAAAGCCCGGCCCACAGGTTCCAGCTCAGCTTGCGGTGCTCGGGCGGAACCGAGAGCACGACGACGTCGCGCAGCGTCTTCCCCTTCGGCGCTTCCTCGAGGAAGAGCGCGTCGGACACCATCGGGTGGTCGGCGGTGAGGCGCTTGCTGCCGTCCGCCGGCTCGACGTGGAGGAAGAAGCCCAGGTGCGGCGCCACCGGACCGGCCACCTTCCAGTCCAGCTCGAGCCGCACCGTGTGCTCATCGACGTTCTCGGAGACGCTGGATGCTTCGAGCACCACTCCGCCCTCGAAGGTGGCGTCCAGCCGGCGCGCCTCGGCCGGCGGGCTGTCGGCTACCAGCGGCACGTCGAGCGCGCTCCGCACGAAGGCCGGTTCGGGCATGAGCGCCGCGGCGAAGGCGCCCACCCCGAGCGGGCCTGCCGCGAGCGCGAGCACCGCCGCGGGCCCGAGCGCAGCCCTGCCCTTTCGCGGCCAGGCCAGCGCCACGCCCGCGATGATGGCCGCCAGGGTGGTGAGGCCGCCCGCGACCCCTGAGCGGGGAAGGAACTTCAAGGTGACCTCGTGGTCTCCCGCGGGAAGGTCGACGGCCAGGAGCCCGGAGTCGTTCACCACCGCGCCGACGTTCGCCTTCCAGCCGGTGTGATGGTTCTGGTTGACGAGGAGGCGGGTCGGCTGGGTCAGGTGAACCGAGAGGTCGAGCCGGTTCGGCGACCAGCGGCGCTCTACGGCGGTGCCGGCCGCGGCGTCCTTCAAGTACTCCTCGGAGGCGAGGTCGCCGCGCAGCGCGGGAGCCTGGGGCACCGGGTAGGCTTCCCAGCAGGAAAGCGAGCCGCGGCTCATTGGGCCGTAGTAGGCAGCCGCCCAGCGGTTGCCCCGGGCCTGGTGGAAGGGACGGTCCACCTCGACGGGCGGAGACACCATCGTCCGCTCGGCTGCGGCCGCCCGGAAGTTGAACATCAGTATCGACAGGTTGGCCGCGAGGACGGCCGCGCACGCCGCCCAAGCGGGGCGAGCCCAGCGGCGTCGGCGCGCTCGGGCTGCGAGCACCGACAGCCCCTTCGCTGCCAGCACCGCCACGAGGAGCGCCAGCGGAATGAGGAAGCGCTCCGGGTAGCGCAGCATCTCGTAGGGGGGAATCCGCCGCAGCAGGGCGAACAGCGACGGCACAACCTGGTAGCCGAGCGCCAGCCACAGGCAGGCGAAGACGCCGAGCAACAGCGGAATCGACCTGCGGCGAGCCGCCCCCGCCAGCCCCGCGGGAATGACTCCTGCGCCGACGAGGTACCAGGCGACGGGCGGGTGGAACCAGGGCCAGTAGCCGAGCAACAGCCCCGGCAGACTCCGCCACTCGTTGCCCGACATTCCGCCCAGCACCCGCGGCGCGCGAGAGAGCGTCTCCCACACGGGCCACAGTCGATAGGCCGCCATCCCGGCGCAAAGGAATGCCGTGGCGGCGGCGGCGGTCACCACCTGCCACCGGGGCCGGTGCACGAGGCGCTCGACCACCTCGGCGGCGCAGAGGACTGCCGTCAAGGGGACCGCGTAGGTGCCGCCGAAGCCCACCATCCACGCCACCGCCGCGGCGGCGAGCGCGAGCCCCGCCGTCCGACCGCGAAGCGCGCGACGCACACCGAGCAGGGCCCATGGCAAGAGCTCGAAGCCGTAGAAGTTCGTCCAGCCGAGGAACGGCGCGCAGGCGAACACGCCCGAGAGGGCGAAAGCCGGCGCGGCCAACAGCGCTCCGAGGCCCCTCGCGCCCCGCGAGCGCAGGTAGCGGAACGTCCCCTCCAGCCCAATCAGGAGGAAGGCCAGCGCGGTCAGCGCCTCGGCGCGTGCTGTGCCGAATACCAGGGTCAAGAGCAGCGTGGGCGAGGCGAAGCGGCTCTGCGGAGTGCCGAGGCCGTACAGGCCTCCGCAGTAGTACGGGTTCCACCAGGGGATCTGCCCGAACTCGGCGACCGTCTTGCGCGCGCTCTCTTCGTACTGGAACAGCACCTGCGAGTCTCGGAAGTCGTTCAGCGCCGCCGCGGTGGACAGCAGGGGCCAGGCGGCGCAGAGCGCGAGCCCGGCGAACCAGGCGAACCGCACCGAGGGCAACAGGGCCCACCGGCGCGCGACCCGCAACCCCTGAGCCCACCGCGCAGCCGTCACAGCGGCCGCGGCCGGCAAGGGGGCACCGTGGCGCGCGGCCTGACTCCGTTCGGCAGGGGCCAGCCCGAACGCAGCCCGTCGTCGATGGCGCGCAGCACGTCCGAGCGCCGCACCTTGTGGCTTGCCGCGAAGTCGAACGCCCGGCCGCGCTCCGAGGCGTGGAAGTCGTCGTCCTGCGACCAGGGGTCGGCGAGGAAGTTGGCCATCGCCTTCTCTCGCATCACCGTCTCTTCGGACGCGACGAAGCGATAGGCCTCATCGGCCACGCCGGCCGGCATCGGCGCGGCGTCGGGGGGCACCGGCGCGGTCAGGGCGCGACCGACCGCCACGCCCACCAACGCCAGGCCGGTGGCCCAACAACCCAGGTCGATCAGCTTCGTCTTCACGGCCCCTCCGGCGCCGCGCCGAAGGTACCGCACCGGCCCACGCCCGTCAGCGAGCGGCTGGCCGCGGTCGACCTGCACGATTTCCGTAATGGGTACGGTTTTTGTGCAGGTCGACCGGGAGGCGCCGAACGACAGCCTCTGCAAGCCCGCGAAATCTCGTATAGGCGTCGACGGAAGGGTGCCGACGAGGCGTCCGGCCAGTGCGCCAAGTGCGGCGGCGCCTCGGCGGGGCGGCCGGTAGCTCCAGGCTCGTGATTTCCCCTGCGGTTCCGGCCGCTCTGGCGTTGACGCCGCCTTGCGGTGGCCGCTGGCAAACATCGGCGGGCCGTGGTCACGTCCCCTGGTCCTGTTCGGCTCGCCCCGGACACCGATTCCGACTCGGTCGCCGCTTCGCGGTGACCTGCCGCCCGACCGCTTCGTTCATTCCAGCGCCCCCGCTGCTTCGCCGCCGCCGCCTGACCTCTGTGTCCGCTTCGGCGCCGCTGCTACTTCGGCGCGGCCAGCCGCTTGACCTCTTCGTCCACCAGCGCCGCCGCGCGCTTGCGCAGCTCTTCCTTCGGCAGCTCGCCCTTGTCGGCGCGGGCCAACACCGCGCGCTGGGCGCGGTAGTCCCTGTTGTCGATGCCCGCCTTGCTCTGCAAGAGCCTCCACGCCTTGCGGCGCTCGACGCACATCAGCACGGCCTGCCTCGAGAGCGCGTAGTGCGCCACCCTGCCCTGGCCGTCCTCGGTCTTCATCACCACGCCGAAGTCCGGCACGAAGGACCGGTGAGCCGGGTCGAGCACTCGGCGCCGCACCACGTCGTCCTGGCCGACGCAGGCGAGCGCGTCGTCGATGGGCATCAAGGTCGCCGCCTTGGCCTCGTCCACCCGCTTCAGGTGCTGGCGAAACCGCGCCTCGGTGGCCGCGTAGTGCGCGGTGGTGTAGCGGACCTTCCCCCCCGACTTCAGCGGCATCTCCCACCAGTCGCGGTCGGGGGCCGGGTTGCCCTTCAGCTCGAGCGCCTCGCGATAGGTTTCTCCCTTGCCGGGGTGGAAGGTGAACTCGGGCACCCCGCGCGAGTCGCGCACCCGCTGCGCCTGAACGGTGCTCATGTCGTCGCCTACCCCGTGCTCGGGCTGGCAGGTAGTGAACGTCTGAAAGAAGGCGGTGCCGCGGTAGTCGAGGGCGTCGAGCACCGCCTTGTACAGCTTGGGCGCGTTGGCCATCGACACCTGGGCGACGTACGGAGACCCGTGGCCCGCGATGAAGATCTCCGCCAGCCCCTTCTTTTCGGTCAGCTTGCCCTGGCTGGCCGCTCCAAATTGGTTCATGTCGAACCCGCCCGTCATCGGCGACGAGTCGGAGTTCTGTCCCCCGGTGTTCGAATACACCTGGGTGTCGAGCATCAGAATCTTCACGTTGGGGCGGTTCTGCAGCACCACCTTCGACACGTTCTGATACCCGATGTCGCCCATGCCGCCGTCGCCGCCGATGGCCCAGGCCTTGGGAAGCTCGGCGATCTCCAGGTCGGTCATCAGCGCGTCGGTGAAGTGCGCGTACTCGAACAGCCGGCCTTCCGTCAGCACCCCCTCGTCGCGCGTCAGGAGCGCGTCGGCCAGCCGCTCGGGCACCACCGACCTCCGGGCGTGGTCGAGGATGAAGCTCTCGCCGAACAGCCAGGCCACCGTCACCCCGTCCTGGAAGAGCGAGTTCATCCACGGGTAGGGGTGCGGGTTGTTGGGCGGCGTCGACCCGTACACGGTGTTGCAGCCGGTGTGCGCTCCCATCGCCATCACCGACATGCCGTTCGCCAGCCGCCCGTCGATGGCCTGCAGGTCGCGGTGGTTGTAGGCCTCGGTCTCCATCACCGTCACCAGCGCGTCCACCAGCTCGGCGTCGGAAATCGGCCCGTGCGCCGCCAGCCGCGTCTCGGTGTCCGCATCGTCCTCGCCGCCCAGTCCCATCAAGAGCTGCGCCACCGCCCGCGTGAAGAGCGCGTGCTCGTCGGGTTTCTTCGCCGCCAGAGCCGCCAGCCGAGCCCCGCCCTGCTCGCGCAGCTTGGCCGCCTTCTCGCGCAGCCGGGCCGCCTTGGCGTGGTACAGCGGCCGCATGTAGGCCTCGGTCACCGAGGCCACCGCGTGCAGCACGCTCTTCTCGCCGCAGCCGGCGCAGGCGCCGTCGCCCGAGACCAGCGCGTCGTAGGCCGAGCGCACCATCAGGTGGTTGCGCAGCGTCGCCTCGCGTGAGGTCAGCGGGTGCTGGGCGTCGTACAGCCCGAGGAAGCGCTGCGGCGTGTCGGGCAAGAGGTTCATGAAGCCCATCGCGGTGGTGTGCTCGGCGTTCACCGCTTCGGTCTCGGGCACCATGCGCAGGGCCTGGTGGTCTCCGCACTCGGTGACACACTCGCCGCAGCCCTTGCACAGGTCGGAGATGAAGATGCCGAACAGTCCGCCGGCCCCGGCCTGCTTCTTCTCGGGTGTGGCGAAGATGGCGTTCGCCTTGGCGTAGGCCAAAGGCAGGGTGTGCAAGATGCCGAAGAACTGCTGCTTGCCTTCGGCGCTCAACCCGTCGAGCGGTTCGACCTCGCGACGCACCAACTGGGCCACCGGCGGAGCGGTCTTCGACTTGGACTCTTCCAGCATCGCCGCGCGGACTCTTCGCGAAACTTCGGGCAGCGCTTCGTTCAATCGCTTCCGGTCTCCCTCGGCCGCGACGTAGCCCTTCACCGCGGTGGCGAGCAGGTTCTCGACCGACTGGGCGGTGTTGGGCATCGCGGTGTCGGGGCAGGCAGCGATGCAGGCCATGCACTGGGTGCAGTTCTCGGCGATGAACACCGGCGTCTCTCGGCGCGCCACGTACTTCGAGGCCGTATCCCCCGAGGCGGCGGCCATCACCCCGGCCGCGGCGTACGGCGTCGCCGGCTGGTGGTAACCCAGCCCGGAGCGGAACTCCTGGTCGAAGCTGGCGCGGCGGAACACCGGCGCGCGCTCGGGCTGGCCGGGGGGCGGCGGAACATGGGTGCAACTGGGGCCGCAGCCGGCCATCGGCAACACCGACTCGCCGCGCATGCTCGAGCGGTCCGGGGCGTCGACCGGGCCGTAGACGATCTCCTTCACCCGCTCGAACCCGTGGAGCATGACCTCCATGTTCGAAGCCACCACCGCCTCGCCCAGCCGGCCGAACTTCTTCTGGTACTGCTTGCGCACCTGATCGACGAAGTGCTCGCGGCCAATCTCGAAGTGGTCGAGGAACGGCGAGACCGCGAAGAACGCCCCCAGGAACGAGTTGCCCTGCATGCGCAGTTGCAGGTCCGCGCGGTCGGTGGCCTTCCGGGCGATCTCGAAGCCCGGGCAGAGGTAGACCCGAATCTTCCGGTCGAGGATGTGCTGGCGGTGCTTGCGGGGAATGCGCTGCCAGGCGGCCTCGGGCGTCTCGTCCGATTCCCAGACGAAGGCGCCTCCGTCGGCCATTCCGTCTAACGGGTTGGCGTGGGTGAAGGCCTTGGGGTCGCAGCAGAGCACCACCGTCACGTGCCGGAGGTCGCAGTTGACGCGAATGCGCTCGGGCGCGACCACCAGGAAGTACTCGGTCGGAGCCCCCTTCTTCTCCGAGCCGTACTTGGGGTTCGCGCTGACGTGAACGACTTCCTTCACCCGGCCGTGCTCGTCGAGCTGATTCTCCCGGTGCGAGACGAAATCGCCCAGCTCGCCGATGATTTCGCCGAGGTTCTTCCCGGTGGTAATCATCCCCCAGCCGCCAATGGAGTGTAGGCGCACCGCGATGGCGCCCTCGGGCAACAGCGACGGCCGCTCGGTGGCCTTCACCTCGTAGGGGTGGTCGACGCCGACGACGAAGAACTGGGTGCCGTCGGAAGCCGTGCGGCCGTCCTGGCGCGAGAGCGTTCCAGTAGCGAAACCGTACGCGCCCAGAATGCCCTCGGGGCGGAAGTCGCGCGACCCCAGGCCGTACACCCCGGCGAACAGCCTCGGCACCTGCGCGGGCACCATCGCCGGCAGGTCGGGGTGGGCCTGCAAAGCCTTGGTGAGGGCGGTGCGAAGGTCGCGCGCGAGTGGGTTGTCGCCGGCCAGCGCCTGGTCGGTGCGCTCCAACACGATGGCCTGCTTCTTCCCTGTGAGCGCGCGCACCAGCGCCGCTTCGGGCACCGGGCGCAGCACGTTCACGTGCAGCGAACCGACCTTCTCGCCGCGCGCGCGCAGATGGTCCACCGCCGCCTCGATGTTCTCGGCCGCCGACCCCAGCGACACGAACACTGTCTCGGCGTCGTCGGCGAGGTACGACGACACCAGCCCGTAATTGCGCCCGGTGAGCCGCCCGAAGTCCTCGTAGGCGGCCTCGAGCATCGGCAGAATCGGTTCCCAGAAGCCCGACCGGTGGGCGACCTCTCCGGCCATGTAGTGTTCCTGGTTCTGCACCGGCCCCAAGAGCGCCGGGTTGGCCAGGTCGATCATCCGCGGCACCCGCCGCCGCTTCGGCCCGAACAGCGCCCGCTGCGCTGGCGTCGGACAGTCCACCAGGTCTTCGGGAGCCCCCAGGAACTCGCGGATGAGCTCGGCCTCGTGCATGTAGAAGGTGCGCTCGAGGTGCGAGGTGAGGAACCCGTCCTGCACGTTGATGCCCGGCGTCAGCGACTCCTCGGTCACCCGGCGAATGATGAGCGCCTGGTCGGCGGCCTGCTGCGAGTCCTTGCCGAAGAGGATGATCCACCCGGTGTCGAGCACCGCGTAGACGTCGTCGTGGCCGCAGTGCACGTTGAGCGCGTGCTTGGTGAGCGCCCGCGCCGACACCTCGAGCACCATCGTCGAGAGCTTGCCGGGCGCGTGGTAGTACTGCTCGGCGCCGTAGACGATGCCCTGGCCCGACGTGAAGTTCACTGCGCGCCGGCCACACACTGAAAAGGCGATGGCGCCGCCCTGCGCCGAGTGCTCGCCCTCGGTCTCGATGGCGATTTTCTGGCGACCGAAGGCGTTCAGCTTTCCTTCGGCGAAGGACAGCTGGTAGTTCTCGCCCATCTCGGTCGACGGCGTGATGGGGTAGAAGATGCCGCCGTCGGTGAGGCGCGCCTCGGTGTAGTACGAGACCAGTTGGTTGCCGTTCGTCGTGATGCGGATACCCGGGTAACGCGGCGCGGCGGTCATTCCAGTCGAGTCCTCCAACGGGCGTTCGAGCCCGAGTGTGGACATAGCGGGCTCGAGGGACGATCGCAGCCTCTATCGGGTGCGAAGCCGGAGTGGCGACTGCGCACAAGGTGCGCACGAAACTACGCAGCAGGCTGGCGATCGAACGCTGCGGGAACTTCGGCAGGCAGGCCGTTGCTCGAGCCACGGCTTCCTACGGCAGTTTGCCTTGACCTACGCCGCCCGAGCGGGTGCGGGGGCAGCCGCCTTCTTCTTCGCCGCCAGGCGAATGAGCCCGAAGAGCGCTCCGCCGGCGACTATCAAGAGCGCGATGCCCAGGAGCGGTCGATAGAAAATCCACGCGACACTCAGCGTGAGCAGCGACAGCGCCATCGACACCAGGAACGCGAACAGCCCCAGGCCGGCGCCCAGCATCGAGCCGAAGAAGGGCACCACGTCTCCGAAGACCGCGATCGGCTTGAACACCGCCATCAGGCCCGCGAACATCAGCACCCAGCCGATGACCCGCAGTATCCAGGTCAGAATCTCGTTGTCGGCTTCGGCCGCCTTGAAGATCTCGGCGGCGGTCATCTGCCCGTCCTTCACCAGCAGGAGCGCGTCTCCGGCGCCGGTCTGGAAAGGCGCGAACGAGCTGCCCGCCTGTTGCGCCACCAAGGTGACGACCGTCGGAGCGACCGAGGTGAAGGACACCTTCGTGTCGCCGATCTGTGGGCTGGCGGGGTCCGCGCCGAGATAGAGGGTGCCCTGGCTGACGCTCGCCTTCGTCGGCAGCCCTTCGGCCGCTGCGGCTTCGACGGCCAGTCTCGACGAGCCGCTAATCTTCTCCACCTGCGCGGCTGTCAGGGTGAAGGCGCCGAGCGTGACGTTCTTGGCCGTCAGGGTGTTCGAGGAATAAGGCAGGCTGCCCGGGTTCCGGTGACCCTCGGGTTGCTTGAAGCTGCCCGAGTTGATGGCGCGCGACGACCAGGTTTGCCGGTAGTCGTACGTCGTCTGGGTGGTGGTGCTGCCGCCGACGTTCTTCTTCGTCTCGGACTTCTTGGTCTCTTCCCACTGGTACATCTCGACATCGCGCGACAGCTTCAGCGCCTTGGCCGACACGTTGAACGCCGGGTCCTTGAGGACTTCGTCGGTGGTGGCGAGCCCGCTGGTGTGCACCAGGCGGCCTTCCTTCAAAGCGTCCACCTTGTCGGCGGGGACGGAAACGACCGCCGCCGCGCCCTCGGACAGGCTCTTCGCGGTCTGCACCGCGCGCCCCTCGTTCCAGAACAACAGGGGGAAAGAGATGACGAACAGCACCAGCCCTACGAGCACGCTCTTGATGGAACTGCCGAGCCGCGAGCCCCAGGACTCAGTCGTGACTTCGGTGTACGCCATGCCCCCTCCGGTGCAGTGGTGGAAGCAGCTTAGTAGCGCAACCGATACGGGAAGGGAACGCTCAGCGGCCGCGGCGCGCCGACCCGCGGTGGCGCCGGTGGCTCGCCTTCCAGGCCTTGCTGGCC
>JAHFDQ010000439.1 GCA_023248915.1 Archangiaceae bacterium
ATTGGTCGAACTTCGCCTTCAGGGCCGCCTGCTCGGCCTTCGCCGTCTCGAAGGCGGCAATCGCCTGGGGCGACAGGTAGTCGGCGGTCAGATCGCCCTCCACGTGGACCAGGTTCTGGTCTGCCTGCGCGAGCGACGAGTCGATGACGTCGGCCCGGGTGTAGCCCTCTTGAATCGCGGGGAAGGTCTCGAGCCCTCGCTCTTCGATGGCCTTCAACAGGTGCTGGGCGATCTCCTCGCCGTCCTGCACGCCGCGCCGGCCCGATTCCAGGTCGCTGACCATCTGCACCGCGTCGGCCACCTCGCGCTGGGTGGTGGCCCACTTGAGCGCCACCGGCGGCAACAGCGACGCCACGTCGAGGCTCTTCTCGCTGCGCGCGAGCAGGTCGTCGAAGTACCGCACCGGGTCCTTGTTCACGGTGAGCAAGGAGTCGATCTCGTCGCGCACCGGCGCGTACGAGTTGATGACCAGGTTGTAGGTGTCGGTGGCCTCGGAGTACCGGTGCAGCTTCAACAAGAGGTGGCCCATCAGAATCTGGGCCTCCGGGGCCAGCGTCGACTCTGGCGCCACCAACAGCACCATCTCGGCCGCGTTCTTCGCCCGCTCGAAGTCGCCCTTCTTCACCTGCGCCCAGGCGGTCTCGAACAGCGCGTCGCCGAAGAACTCGCTCTCGCGCGGAATTTCCTGGTAGCGGTCGACGGCCTGGTCGAACTTGCCGGTCTCGAACAACAGGCGCCCCGTCGACAAGTTAGCCAGCTCGACCACCTTCCTGTCGCGCTCGGTGGCCGCCGCCTGCGTGGTGATGCGCTGGAACTGCGCGATCGCCGCGTCGTACTCCTTCAGCTTCACGTGGCCGACGCCGATGAAGTAGGCCGCCTGCAGCCGGTACTCGCCGCCCGAGGCGGCCAGGGGTTCGAAGACCGCCAGCGCCTGCTTGACCTTGTCTTCCACCGAGACGTCCGTCCGCTTGAACAGCCACTTGCCGTAGACGTAGGCGACCTCGGGCGGCAGCGCCCCCGAGACGTCCTTGGCCTCGGCGATGTAGCCGTCGATGCCGGTGAACTCGTTCAGGTGCCCCGCGACCTCGAGGTAGCGCACCAGCGCGTCTCGGTAGTGCGCGCTCTTCAGGTTCATCACCTGGCGCAGGTACATGCGCGCGCCGACGTAGCTGTTCTGCCGCACCAGCGAGTCGGCCAGGTAGAACAGGGCGTCGGCGAACCGTTCGTGGCCCTTGAAGGTGGGGTCGGCGACGAGGTCGTAGAAGAGCACCGAGGCGCCCGGGTAGTCGCCCAGCAGGTACTGAATTTCGCCGTTGGAGAACTTGCGCAGCCGGGACTCGGCGTCGGTCGGTTCGGGCCGTTCGCTGTACTGGGTCTCGACCAGCTTGATGTTGTCTTCGGCGACCTTCACCTGCGCCGCCACCTGGTCGACCTGCGTCGAAAGCTCGGCCAGCGAGGGCCTGTCGGCCGCCCCGTACACCGGGCCGGCGAGCAGCGCCCACCCCGCCGCCCACGCGCCGAGCGCGGCGCGGCGACGACCCGGCGTGTGGCGCGAGCGGAGCATCAGGTCTCTAATTGGGCGCGGGAGCCGCGGGAGCGCTCGCGGGCTGAGTCCCGGACTTCATCGCCGCGTCCTTCGCGGTCTCGATGTCGTATCGCACCGCCGGGCGGTCCTTCAGGTCCGTCGTCAGGCCACCCTTCTCGAACCCGACGATCTTGACGGTCGTCACCTTGGTCGCCTCGGCGTTGAAGGTGTAGCTGGACTGCACCTTGAACTTGTAGCCCTCGAGGTAGCTGAAGAGGCCGTAGCCGTGGCCGCGGTAGACCAAGCGCACCGCGATCTGGTGCTGGCCGGGGATGATGCGGCCGTTGAAGATTTCGAATTCCTCGCGCTTGTCGAGGTCGCCGTTCACGTCGACCTTGGTGAAGATGGGAGCGCCGTCGAGTGCGTAGGCCACCGTCTCGAGCACGAACGACGAGCCCATCTCGTTGCGGTGGAACAGCACCGCGCGCGCCCCCGCCGACAGGTCGCCGCCCAGCACCGTTTCTTGCAGCAGCAACAGGCGCGCCTTGGTGCGGAAGATCTTCTCCTTCAGGTCGACCACCTGCTCTTCGAGCGTCTTCACCCGCGTGTTGAAGGCCTCGTCGGCGGTCTGGGCCGAGGCGGCCTTGTCGGCCGCGGTCTGCTTGGGCGCCGCGGGCGGAGCCGCCGGCTGGGCGGGTGGCGGCGCGCCGGGTGCCCCGCCGGCCGAGTCTTCGGCTTCGGCCCCGGCGACCGCGAGGCACGCGCCGAGCGCGGCGAGGACCGTGAAGGAACGCAAGAGGGGCACGGAGCAAACCTTTCTGTTCGTCTGGGCGGTCTTCATGACAACGGGACAACGGGCAGCGCGGCCGGCCTCGCCACGCGAACCGCCTACCCACCCTTCTTCAACTCAGTGAGCACCAGCTTAGCAACTGCCTTGAGGGTGTCGAACACCCCCACCCCGGTCGGGGCGACCGCTTGGTACTCGGGCACGACTCGCGGGTTCAGCACCTTGCGCATCTCTTCCATCGACACGGCGTTCGGCAGGTCGCGCTTGTTGTACTGGACCACGTAGGGAATCTTGTTCAAGTCATAGCCCTGCTCGGCCAAGTTCACCCGCAGGTTCTCGATCGATTCCATGTTCGCTTCCATGCGCTCGACCTGCGAGTCGGCCACGAAGACGACCCCGTCGACCCCCTTCAGAATCAGCTTGCGCGACGCATCGTAGAAGACCTGGCCGGGCACCGTATAGA
This sequence comes from Archangiaceae bacterium, assembly GCA_023248915.1. Taxonomy (GTDB): domain Bacteria; phylum Myxococcota; class Myxococcia; order Myxococcales; family Myxococcaceae; genus JAHFDQ01. The sequence goes on from JAHFDQ010000439.1 coordinate 2,776, forward strand.
GGTGGAAGCGGGTCTTGAAGCCGCGAATCTCGCCCAGCGACAGCGGCAGGAAGTCGAAGAAGAGCGTGCGGTCGGTCTCGGTCGACAGCGAGATGAGCTTGCCCTTCGTCTCGGCGTTCGTCTTGTTGTAGATGTACTGGAGGTTGGTCGTCTTTCCACACAGCCCAGGGCCGTAGTAGACGATCTTGCAGTTGATCTCGCGCGACGAGTAGTTGATGAAGGACATGGCTTCCCGGCTTATTCGCTAAAGAGGTTGTCGATGTCGTCGTCGGTGATCTCGGCGAACGGCGAGCCGGCTCCAGGAATTTCGGTCTTTTTCACCAGCGTCTCGAAGATCCGGGCGAGCTCGTCGGTCGCCTTCTTGATGCGCAAGCGCACCAGGCCGAGGCTGGTGCGGTTGTCGAAGATGACCACCAGCACCACCCGGCTGCCGACGATCGTCATGTACAGGGAATCGCGGGCTCCCTCGTGAAACTGGTTGGGAAACTCGTTCTCGCCGATGAGCTTGGCGAGGCCGCCCATCGCCGCGACGTTGCCGGCGGTGAGCGACGCCAGCGACGTGGTGTCAATCTGCTGCGTCTGCCCGGCGGACGAAATGAGCTGGCCGTTCTTGTCGACGAGGAAGACGACCTTCGCGTTCGCGTCCTTGGTCAGGCGGTCGCAGACCGCGTTGATCCGGTTGAATTCCTCCTCGTACATCACCAACTGCGTCGCCATTGATGTAGACGCTCCCCTCAGCTGTCGACTTTCCTACCAGAGCCCCGCCGCGGTTTCCAAAGGGATTTCCGAGAGTTAGATCCCAAGACCGGAAAGGAGCGATCAGTAGCAGAGGCGACAATGCGCAGCAACATCCGAGGTGGGGCACCTCGCGCGAAGCACCCGACTTCGCGACCGCCGCGCGGCCGCTACCGCACTTGAAGTGCAAAGAGCAAGCGTTCGTGCGATGCCACGGCATGCTCGCTGAAACTTTTTTGGGACACCGCGAAGCAACCCCCTATAATCGCCTCGTTTTCCGGGGACCTTCCATGCGCAGACACCAAATGGGTGCGGCGATCGTCTTTGCGATCGCCCTTGTTTCGTCCGGCAGCGCCAGTGGCCAGGGCCTGCTCGTACAACGGCGTGCCGAAAACGAAGAGGCGGCGAGCCTTCGGCTCCGCTGGGGCGCTTCGTTCCGGTCGGGGGTCCAAGAAGACCTCGGCCCCGGCCTGTCGTACAGCGGCCGAACCGAGAACGACGTCGCGCTCGACGCGTCCTACTTCTTCACCAAGCTGATTGGGTTGGGGGTCGGGCTGCAGCGCGAAGGCTTCGGGCTCTACGACGTCGAGAGCCACAAGGTGCTCTCGGGCGGTCTGTTGCGCGCCCAGGTCGGCCCGGCGGTACGCGGAATGTTCGGGCGATTCCGGGTCGAGGGCCTGGTGGGCTATCAGCTCGCCGAGCTTCCCGACTTCGGAGATTCCATCGACCCGGTCTTCACCAAGGGCCAGCGCCACGCGGTGCTGCTGGCCGCGCGCGGCCTGGTCGACCTCGGAATAGCGGCGGTGGAAGTGCGCGGTGAGCTGCCGATTCCGCTCTCGGTCGGCGTGCCGCAGGGCGCGGGCGGCAAGAGCTCGGGCTACGGCGTCGGGGCCTCGGTGCGGGTGCCGGTGCTGCGAAGCCAGATGGTCGAGTACGCGGCGGTGGTCGACGGCGCGCTGGTCAACGACACGTTGAGCTGGGTGCCCGACGCCAACCGGCCCGACGACCGGGCCCACTCCGACCAGAAGATGATTCGGGCGGGGCTGGCGCTGCAGATTCGCTGGCCGGTCGAGGCGCCGGGGTCAAGGCCCAAGATTGGCGCCCTCTGGCTGACCGTGGTCGACGAGGCCACCGGCGCCCCGGTTCCGGGCGCGACGGTCGAGCTCGAGGTCGGCGCCGAGAAGCGCAACCTCACCCCGATGGCCGACGGGCGCTACGGGGTCGGCGGGCTCTCCCCGGGCGTGGTGGTGGCGCGCGCCGCGGCGGCCGGGTACTTCCCCGGCGAGGCGCAGGGCGCCGTGGTGGCCGACGTCGAGGGCGCGGTGCGCGTGACGTTGAAGAAGGAACCGCCGAAGGTCGGCGGGCTGACTGTCACCGTCCTCGACAAGGAAGCGAACGAGCCGGTGGCCGGAGCCGCGATTGACGTTCGGGGCAAGAAGGCGACGACCGACGCCAAGGGCGTGGCCGAGATCGCCGACCTCGACCCCGGGCTGGCGCCGGTGAAGGTGACGGCGGTCGGCTTCAAGCCGGGCCAGGAAGTCGCCTCGGTGGTGCTGGGCACGAACTCGCCGGTGTCGGTGGGGCTGATCAAGGAAGCCAAGCGAGCGATGGCCACCATCACCGGCCGGGTGCGCAGCACCGTCGGCGGCACGCCGGTGGCCGCCACGCTCGAGTTGCCGCAGGCGAAGCTGCGCACGCGCGCCGACGCGTCCGGGTCGTTCACCTTCAAGGTCGAGGGCGGCACCTATTCCGTCAACATCTCGGCGCCCGGGTACATCAATCAGTCGAAGACCGTGACCGTGAAGGATGGCGACCAGGCCATCTTTAACGTCGACCTCCACCCGAAGTGAGGCGGGTCAGAATGAAGCCAGGTTACGTCGTCACCGCGGCCGCGGCCGGTCTCTTGCTGCTGGGGTG